>PXEI01000045.1 GCA_003564775.1 Spirochaetaceae bacterium | reverse complement strand
TGGAGGCCGATCTGCGCGATCGCTTTGACAGGTATACTGAAACCAAGGGTTTTGCCAACAGATCCGAGGCAATGCGACGCCTGGTGCAGGACGCGCTGCGGGAAAATGTTGAGCGGACCCCGGACGGGCAAGTGGCAGGTACCATCACCCTCGTGTATCCGACAGGAAGGCGACTCCCGTCGGTGCCTACGGCCGAGTATCCGAGTCTTGAGATTCTTTCCAACCTTCAGGTGCATGTCAGTGACACAACTCTCATGAAGATTATTGTTGTGCGGGGTCGCTATCGCGATGTATCGGCATGGAGTGAGCAGCTGCTAGGGGTTCGCGGTATGCAGGGGCGCTTCACCGTAGCCGCCCTGGATGATGCGGTGACAGCCGAAGTTTGACCATAGCTCCGCCGGGACATATTATAGACGGAGTTGTGGATAGGTTCGCTCAGCAATAGAGTGAGATCCGAGATGCAGGAGGAGACCATGTCGTCATATACTATGGTTGATGAAACGGTACTTGAGAAGCTTCGTAAGCTGTGTGGTGCTGAGAACGTCAAGGCCGACGAGAAAACACTGAAGGCTTTTTCACATGACAAGGTGGCCGAGGAAAAGTACGCTCATAGGCCTGATGTCGCAGTCTTTCCCGGAAGTACCGAGGAGGTGGCCGCGATCATGAAGCTTGCCAATGAACTGCGGCTACCTGTCACGCCGCGCGGTGGTGGTAGCGGTCTTTCGGGCGGGGCGGTGCCGGTTGCGGGCGGAATTGTGCTTTCTTTGGAGCGCATGAATCGCATTATAGAAATAGACACCGACAACCTTTTTGCAGTTGTTGAGCCGGGTGTAGTTACCAAGGAGCTTGACGGTGAGCTGAAGAAACACGGCTTGTTCTTCGCCGGGTATCCTATGAGCGAGGAGATCTGTCATCTTGCTGGGAATGTTGCAGAGAACGCTGGCGGAGGACGCGCGGTCAAGTATGGCGTTACCGGACGTTATGTGCTTGGACTGGAGGTTGTGACGCCGGAGGGCATGACGCTGAACCTGGGAGGAAAGCGGGTAAAGGATGTAACCGGATACAATCTGATCAGCCTGTTTACCGGGAGCGAGGGTACGCTCGGCGTCTTCACCAAACTCTACATCAAGTTGCTGCCGCGCCCCAAACATCGACTCGCGCTCTTTGGATTCCTGCCGACGCCACAGACCCTCAACAAGGTTCTACCCGCGTTGCTTGCGGACCCTGAGGTTCAACCCTCATCTATTGAGTTTATGGATGCGCTCTGTATTGAGTCGGTGAAACAAACCGCCCCAAAGAGTGACGTTGAAATGACGCCCGGCGGGGCCATTCTGGTGGAGGTTGACGGACCGACTCTTGAACAGATTGAGCCGGAGCTGCAGCGGGTTGAGCAAATTCTGACCGCACACGGTGTGAGCGGAATTCGCAAGGCAGAGAGCGAGGACCACCTTGAGGAGGTTTGGAAGGTTCGCAAACAGGTTCCGTGGGCTCTTATGCGAATAGCGCCGCATCAGTCTCTGGAGGATATCTCAGTGCCGGTATCCACCATTCCCGCGATGCTTGACGAGATTCGGGACGTCAGCACCCGGTATGATGTTCCTATCCCTTGCTTTGGGCATGCCGGTGACGGCAACCTTCATGCAACACCGCTTAAGCCGGAAGCCATGTCGGTTGAAGACTGGCTGGAGATGCTTCCTAAACTGCTGTCTGAACTCTACGTGAAGGCCGCTGGACTTGGTGGCACGATAAGCGGGGAGCACGGTATTGGGCACAAACGCAGCGGATACATGAAACTGGTGCTCGGCGACGCCGAACGGGATATCATGCGGCGGATTAAGCGCGCAATTGATCCAAACAACATCATGAACCCGGGCAAGATTCTGGTTGATGAGGAGTAACTCAGGGTGATAGCCTGAGTTCATGATTGACATTGCTCAGTTCGATGCTGTTGAGATGCGTGTAGGAACAGTCGTGGATGTACGCGAGTTCCCGGAGGCGCATAAGCCAGCCTACAAGCTTCGCATAGACTTTGGCCCGGAGATTGGAATAAAGAGCTCAAGTGCACGAATTACCATGCCGTACAGTGATCCGGAGGAACTCAGGGGCAGGCAGGTCGTCGCGGTGACAAATCTGTCTCCGAGGCAGGTCGGCCCCTTTCTATCTGAGGTATTGGTGTTGGGGCTTGAGCTTGAAGATCAGGGTGTTCCTTTGATTGTACCCGACAAGGCGGTGCCAAACGGCTCGAGAGTGAGCTGAGACAGCTGCTTGAGTAGGTCTTGCCCAGAAGCTGGTTGGTTTAGGGAAGATCCTCTAGTGTATGTACGCGGATGAGCGAGTACGCAACCTCTTCATATGGGTGAGCCTGCAGTAATGCTTCCACAACTTGGCGCGTCCGGTCTTCAGCGAGAACCAGCTCCACCTTGTATTCGGCCTCGTACTCAAGTGTGCCGACACTACCGATAAAAGGATTGGCTCCTGCGAGCGGCCTGAACTGGCCGCGTCCCAGGGATTGCCAAGCGCACATATCATAATCCTTGTACATTCCCCCGCCGGCGGCAAATACCGCTTCCTTCACCTGCTCCAGATACGCCTCTGGAACATAAAACACTAACTGGTACATAGATACCAGAGTACGGGGATTGTCTGCATCTTTCAAGCAAGCTAAACTACGAGCACGAGGGATAAGCGATCAATGGAACAGACAGCTGATAGTTTCCAAGGTCAACGCGCCCTGGTTTTGGGTGGTTCGGGTGGTATAGGGGCCGAGGTTTCCCGGTATCTTGCGGGTGTCGGTGCCGATCTTGTACTTCATGGAGGGCACGACGAGGCCCGATTATCTACACTTCAGCTGGAGCTGGACGGTTGCACTGGGCGCCTTACCACGGTACTTCGCGAGCTCAACGAGGTGCAAGAGGCTGTCCGGTGGGCAGGCAGCTATGAAGATATCGACATACTTGTGGTCGCATTTGGCCCTTTTCTTCATGCCGAGCTTGGGGAGACCAGCCCTGAGGACTGGGAGAGAATGGTGCTTCTCAATCTGGCTCTTCCGGGGGCCTTGGTGAGCACCTTTGCGCCTCGCATGGCCCGGCGCGGTTACGGTCGGATACTGCTCTTTGGGGGAACCGATGCAGACCTGCCACAGTCTTTTCGAAAGGTTGCTGCATACTCAGCTGCAAAGAGCGGGCTTGCGACGCTGGCACGTTCGGCGGCGGCCGTTTACGGCCCAACCGGTGTAACAGTGAACGTGTTGTGCCCGGGGCCAGTTGAAACCGAGTATCAAAGCGAGAGCGAAAAGCTATACTATCAGAGGATCCTGACCGATAATGAAATGATGAAGCCTTCGGCGCTTACTCCGCTGGTTGCTCTTCTTCTCTCGCCTGAGGGTGCCGTGGTGAATGGGGCGTCTATTCGGGTCGATAAGGGGTGGGATCGTCGCTCTTGAAGGGATTACTAGTTTGACAAAGCAAAGTTCGGCCACTAATATACATGGAAACGCATTAAGATGTGATATCGTTGCAGTAGACCGCTGTCAAATGTAATAATAATAATGAAGGTAAGCTGGAAGGGGAGCCATGAATAACAACGACATCGTTCCGGGTTTTGATGAAGAGAAAGACGAAAGCCTCAAGATTCGTCTTCAGAAGATCGACTCGGTTGATGGATGCCTTGTCCTGTATCTCACTGGGTACATTGATACATATAACTCTAACTTCTTTCAGAAGCGGGTGGCTCGTGCCATTGAGGGCGGCTTCACAAAGCTGGTGTTCAACTGTGGTGGATTGAATTATGTATCAAGCACCGGGATCGGCTCCTTTACTGCGTTCCTCAAACAGCTGAAACCGCGTGGTGGCGACCTAGTGCTCTTGGAAATTCAACCAAAGGTCTACGAGGTCTTTCAGTTGCTTGGATTCTCGCAGTTCTTCAACATCAAGGACACGCTTGACGAGGCCGTTGAGTTCTTCTCGAAAGGCAGTGCCACGACGGAGTCCGACGTCTTCCCCAAGATTTTCAAATGTCCGATCTGTTCCAAGAAACTCAAGGCCACGAAGTCGGGACGGTTTCGGTGCTCTGAATGTAAGACCATATTGGCAATTGATAATACCGGACAGGTTTTCCTCGGATAAGCAGTGACTCCGGGCGGTGTACTCTCGCCGGAGAGGATAACATTCGCCATGATTCATGAAAAAATAGTACAATACTCTACTCATCGCGCCCTTACTTATGAGGGATTCGAAGGTTGTGGCTTGGTTTGTTCATGTATCATGGATGAACCCAACCATGATCGTTTTCGGTCATTGCATGAAGAGATAGGGGTGACTATATCAGAACACTGTCCGCGCCTCGCGCGGTTTTCGCGGTCCTAAGGAGGCTTGCTAGTGGGGATCTTTGATCGATTTCGACGACTGATCAGCTCGAATCTCAATGATATGATTAGTAAGTCTGAGGATCCCGAGAAGATGCTGAACCAACTCATTCAGGAGATGAATCAGCAGCTTATCGATTCCAAGAAAAGTGTCGCGTCCGCAATTGCAGATGAAAAAAAACTTGAGCGCCAAATTAACGAGGCGCGTGCTCAGTCGGCCGACTGGGAACGACGCGCCATGAGTGCGCTGCGGAATGACGAAGAAGATCTGGCTCGGCAAGCGTTGGAGAGAAAACACCGCCTGGACGGAGTTGCTGCAGAGTTGCAGGAACAGTGGCAGGCGCAGCACGACGCAGTTGAGAAACTCAAAGAGGCCTTACGCAGTCTGCAGGCAAAAATTGATGAGGCGCAGAGAAAGAAGAACCTTCTCATTGCACGTTCCAAGCGAGCCGAAGCACAACGACGTATGCAGAAGACCATTGGCGGTATGAAGGATACGTCTGCCTTTGAAGTTTTTGAGAAAATGACAAGGCAAATGGAACAGCTAGAGGCCGAGAACGAGGCGGTTGAGGAGCTGTCCCGACTTGAGCAGACCGACGACCTTGAAGAACAGTTCCGCCGTCTTGAGGGTACAACCAATACTACCGACAGGCTGCTCGCAGATCTCAAGTCCAAGATGGCCATAGGAGAACCCGAACCAGGCTCTGCGGCGAAAGGCGCTTCCGCCGATCTGGATCGCGGCCAGGTGCCGGATTCTATTGAGGCCGATCTGGACGAACTGAAGAGGCGAATGCAGGATGACGGTTGAGACTCGAGGCGGGCCGATTGTTCAGTTCCTGTCTACAGAACCGGAGCTTGAGGCAAGGCTGCGGTGGTATTTTGACCGTGTAGAAGATGTACAGGTCCGTTTCAGCAATGACCTGCATCAACAACCCACACCGGACGTACTGGTTTTCCCGGCAGAGGAGCTGGCTCACGTTATTGAAATGGCTGGGTATGGTTACTCCCATGTCCCACGAATGGCGTACGGACCAGGCCCGCTCCTGAAGGCCTGTTTTAATGCGGGTTGTGGCGACTTCCTGCGAGACCCATGGGATATCGATGAGCTTCACATCCGACTGAGTAGATCCGTGACCTTTCGCCGTTTTCGTGTGGGTGGACAGGTGCTGGAGATGGCACCGGGCTATTTATCCGGACCAAAAGGCAGCTGTGGGATTAGCCATGGTGAATATCTTGTGCTCCGACTACTGGTGGGCCACCCCGATGAAGTAGTTCCGCGTGAGGTCTTCTTCTATGCCTTACGAAGGGATGTCTCAACCGATTCGAGACTTGTTGACGTGTACATTTCTCGGCTCAGAAAAAAGCTTGACAGCGCGGTAGGCAGTCTCCCCGAAGAAGCGGGTATACAGTCGGTCCGTGGAGTAGGATACAGGCTCATTTCCGGTAACTCTTTTGTCCCCAATGGTTGTGAATAACCTGTGGGAAACCCTCCTAATCTACGGTGCTGGGTGCATTTAGCCGAGTTCCCATTCTCAGCATGAACACGGGGCTCTCCAACAATTCACCAACACAAGGAATAAAGCCACGAATTTAAGAGGTTTTTCCTCGGCTTGGAGCGCTTTTTGTTAAGCAATGGACACCAGCGTTCGAGGCTATAGTTGGGTAAGATGCGACATGCACCGACGCTGCATTGTGGATAACCTGTGCATAGTTTGTAGTATTGCTGGTAGAACATACGTCATCATTTCATGGAGGCGAAACTTGCGCAGCAAAGGCCTGCGTGATAGCATGAGCGACCGTGAGAAGCGTACTCCTTGTATCGGCACGAGCCATAGTACTTATCTTGAGCGTGCTGACTATTACCATAGGTATACTCCTTCTGTCGCATCTCAGTGAGCACACTGGCATGCGTGAGCCGGTTCTGCTCATTGCGGAGCTTCTGTACCGAGCACTCGTGCCAGCTGTCCTGGCCGGGAGTTTTCTGGTTCTTTTTCACATTGTCCGGACTCCACTTCTACCCGGTATCATCTTGCCCTACCTCGCCACGCTCACAACCGCGCTTTTGTTCGGTGCCGGGCTCCTGAGTCTTGTTCTGCAGGATGTCGCAGTGGGCAAAGAGCCCGACCTAAGCATTCCTTCAGCCGAGCGCTTGTATCAGGTTGGCTTCGGTACTGTGTATTTTGGGAGTGTAGAGGGCATTCGTTTTGAAGATGTTGTCTTGCTACAGCCGCGACAACAGCCAGTACTACGCTTTTACGACGAGGCTATGCTTGATCCGGAAGAAAACGGTCTCTTGTTGTTTCGCGATGGGGACAGACCCGAGTTGCTTCGTTTTGCAACGCAGGACTCACCGTGGGCCTCAACTCCTGCCGCGCCTGCCTATCTCTCCGGGTTTCTTCGGGATGTTGTTCAGGCCCGTGAACATTTTCTTTCGACTCTGCAGCAGTCCCAGATCAACGCCCTGATACTCAGTGCCGCTCTCGCGATCTACTTTTCCAGTTGTTTCATCTGGGTTCGTTATACGCGCTGGCCACTCTTTAATGTGCTGATAAGTTTGCTGATTCTTCGTCTCACCCTTACCGTGTACGCGGTGATATCCGTGCCGACTTTTACCGAGTTCGCAGTGACTATGTTTCCGCCGCTGCCGGAGTTCCTGGTTGTCCCGGTGGCGTTTGGTGCAGGTGCTCTGTTCTTCATGCTTCTTACGCTTATGAGGCCTCGATATCGCGACTGGAAGCGAGGGGTGGGTTATGCGTAAGCTGTTTCTGCGTTTGCTCATTGGGCTAGGGTTTGTGTATCTGCTTGGTTTTGCCTTCCACTTCGCGGTTGCGGTAGTTCGTTTCCCAGCCAATGAGGTGGATCCAGGCACAATGCTGCAATGGCGATGGGTTTTTGGCTCTACGCTCGTTAACTACCTGAGGCACTTCATTCCTCTCCACCTCAGCGGCGTGCTGATTAGTTTTGCCCTGTTGTTGGGTGCCTGGCACCGAGAACAGGAGTCGTTGCAGCGCCCCCTGTACGAGATCATGCAGGTTGGGATTATGCTCTTTCTGAGCCTTGGACTTTTCTACAGCCTGGGCTATGGACTGGGGCTTCCTGTTGCGCAGGAAATGCAGGCCTCTGCTCTATCCGAGAGTCGTTTTGCGCGGCGTGCCTTTGACCGGGCGGTTGAGCTGGAAGCGCGTGGTGAGTATCGGACCGCGGCCATGGAGTA
>PXEI01000187.1 GCA_003564775.1 Spirochaetaceae bacterium | reverse complement strand
TAGAACAGGCCATACCAGTGGGCCTGGTTGTCAACGAGTTCTTGACCAATGCATATCGCCATGGCGGGGCGCTTGCCGACTCAGATCAAGCCCAGCCCGAGATATACCTCACACGTCAGGGGAACACCGTAACGCTGGAAGTACGTGACTTTGGCCCGGGCTTGCCCCCGACCTTTGACCCAGCCAACTCTGCAGGACTCGGATGTACTCTTGTTCAGTCGCTTGCGGGTCAACTGCGTGGCACCGCGGCCTGGACCAATGCTTCTGCGAGTACCAGTACCGGCACCATTGCTACCCTAGTATTCGAGCTACAGGGTTAGCCACGGCGTGTGTAATCTCAGAACAGCGGGCCATGGATAGAGACGGTAAGGCTATATTTGCCGTCGAGCTGCAGAAAGCCGAACAGGGACAGCCGCAGGTTGAGGCCGCTGAGGGCCTTGGGGTCTGTGGCGTTGATATCTTCCTGTACCTCTGTAACGAATGTCGGCGGCCCGGAAGGAGCAAGGAACGAAACCTCGCCACGTTGCATAAGCAGCTCAGCACCGGGGCGAATCCACTGCGCATAGAGGCCCAACATGAGGTCGGTGTCACTGAGTTCTAAATCGTGATTCCCGGTGCCTGCCTCGACCACATATCGCCGGAAGCGCATCTAATAATCGTAGATCGTCGTGTCTTTCGCACCTATTTACGGTTGAAGCGACCGCGCGAGCGCTGCGACGGCTTGAGCAGCACGGCCTGGTTCAGACTCGCGGGCGGCGCACCTACATTCCAGACAGGGCGGCTCTTCTGGATCCGCATTAGGTCTTCCTCCCTCGCCTGCCCTCCCAAACGGCTTTCCGAACTCTGCGAACAAGTATGATGAGGTTGATCGCCGTCATTCCGTAGAAAAGGCCCAGCAATGGACGCGAGGTGTTGTGGGTACTGCTACAGCTATGCTCAGCAACACCAAGGCTACCAATCCCATGGTCTTGGGATAGAACATAAGCACGAATCCTACCAGCCCCAACATCCGCGCCGGAAGGTACAAGACGGTCACCACCGCTGGCGCCGCACCGCTGTAAATGGGCGCTACCTGATACATCCACACAGCAATAGAATAAAGCGGCAGTCCAACAGCGACGGTGAGTATAGACAACCGCAGGGCCTGAGTGCCTGGGCTGGGTTTGCTGGGTTTGCTGGGTTTCTGCGACATACACGACTCCTTGTCCTTCCAGAATGACCTCATCATACGCGAAGTTTTTGTGGCCGCAATTGACCTAGATCAATTGCCACATGCGAAAAGCAGCGTACGCTTCAGGTATGAAAAGAACACACAAGGCAGTTGCCGTCGCCGTCGTGATCGGCGTAATTATCACGGTTTTGGTTGGATGTGGCCCACAAGATCAAGCTTCGGCACCGCAAGCAGCCGAGCAGCAGGCCACGGATACATCGCAGCAACAGGCACAGGACGCAGAACAAGAGTCTGCTGAGCTCCAGATTGTTGACGGAGCCGTAATAATTGAGATGGCGACCTCACGTGATCGGAACTACAATACTCTTATAGGTCTGCATGCTGAGCCTGGAACCACTATTCGTTTCATGAATATGTCCGGCATGCACTCAACAACGGCCTCCCACCCGAACAACGGGTGCGAGCTGCCCATTCCAGAAGGAGCCGAGGCCTGGGACTCGGTCACGCACGGACTTTCCATTCACGCGGCGAACGCACAGACATCGAACTTTGTCGTGAATATTGAACCTGGTGAGACCCGAACACTCACATTCACGGCCGACTTTCCGGGCGTGTTCATGTATCACTGTGCGCCCGGCGGTCACGGAATTATGACGCATACCATGGGTGGTCAGTTTGGCATGATGGTTGTAGAGCCTACCGAACGGTATCGCATGGAGACCGAGCTTGAACGTGAGCCGGACGTCAAGGTGTACCTGATCCAGCATGAAGTGTACGCCGACGGCCGCGACTTCTTTGATGGCAAGGCTCTGTACGTCATGTTCAACGGCGAAACCTTCCGGTATGTGCGCGAACCGATTCAGGCTCGTCCCGGTGACTTTGTTCGCTTCTATTACTTAAACGTTGGGCCGAATCTGACATCGACCTTCCATGCGGTTGGAGGTATCTGGGATCACATCTACTACGGTGGGAACCCACAGAACTTTGCACGAGGCACGCAGTCTGTCCTGAGCGGACCAACCGACTCCTGGGTCATAGACTGGATAGTCCCTGATGAAGGCCCGTTCACGCTCGTAAGCCACGCTTTTGGAACACAGGCTATTAAGGGCGCGGTTGGTATCCTTGAGTCAAGCGCGGATGCTCCACGTGTCGCCGAGGTACGCAGTGAGGGTCGCGTGGGTGAACCAACCGGTGTATCCAAACGATTTGTGAGTCCGTTCGGACTGGGCAGCGAAGACCTGGACCTTCCCTATCGCTACCGCGATGGGGATCGAATTCAGATACAAATGGTTGGTAACAGCTACTTTCCAAAACGTGCCGAAGTCCCGGTTGGGAGCACAGTGACCTGGATTAACGAGGACGTCTTTGACATGCTTGAGGGCGAGCGTACCGGTAAGCATGACGTGGTTGTGGTACAGGCAGACGGCAACGAACGCTTCCGGTCGGAACTGCTGGACCATGCCGAGACCTATAGCACCACCTTCAACGAGCCTGGTGAGTACGAATACATCTGCTCTATTCACCCGTACATGCGGGGTAAGATTACTGTGATACAGTAGTATACTTAGTGGAGGTCGCGAGAACGGCAAGTATTGTCCCAGGAGATCTTTGGTGTTTACCGCATACATTGTTTTTGTTTCCTTTGTCGACACCATGGCTCAACTGCCTATTCTCTCACCCTTTACGGTAGCGCTGGGTGCTGGCGCGGTGCTCACAGGCGTGATCCTTGGCAGCTACTCGCTCGTGAACATGGTTGGAAACCTGCTGGTGGGCCCCTGGCTCGACGACTACGGCAGGCGTGTTGGCATAATAATTGGGTTGGCGGTAGCTGGCGTGGCGGTGGGGCTGTATGCGGTTGCGGCCGGGCCGCGGCAGTTGCTGCTGGCGCGGATACTGCATGGTGCCGGGGGTGCGGTGCTGATCCCGGCGGTGTTTGCGTACGCGGGGGATCGGTCGCGGCCCGGTGCGGTTGGCCGTAGCATGGGCCGGGTCGGCGCGGCAATTGCGGTGGCTGCAACGGTTGGGCCAGCCTTGGGCGGAATCGGTGCTGCACGGTTTGGGCCGCGCGCGGTGTTTGTGTTCCTTGCGGTACTCCTGTGCGCGACCGCGCTTGTGTTCGTGCTCACCGAAGGCTTCGGACGAGTTCGTACCGAAGAGCTTTCGGGAAACGGAGGCAAGAGCCGAGAGCGGACCGGGGCCGGTGCGTACCTGCGGCGAATTGGGGCTGCCGTGCGTGACCCACGCCTGGCCGGTACCTATGCCTCAACATTCGGTCTGAACTTCAGTATGGGCACCCTCGCCTATGCGCTCCCGCTTCAGGTGCAGGCACTTGGCTACGGGAGCTCCTCTACCGGGGCCTTTTTTGGCATATTCTCATTGTGTGCTTTTTTGCTCTTCGTTCTCCCAAGCAACCGCTGGGGTGACAGATTTGGGTTTGCGCGCATTGGAAGCTACGGCGCCGCCGGTATCGTGCTGTCGCTGACACTCCTTAGCTTTGTCGCTTCCCCCTTACTCATAGCCTTCACAATGGTTGCCTACGGGCTGGGCTTTGGACTTATGTTCCCTTCGGTATGCTCATCGGTCGTGGTGTTTGGTGGCCCGGACGGCCGTGGTGCCGCCTTTGGTGCGTTCTCAGCGGTGTACTCACTCGGCATAAGCCTTGGGCCAGTAAGCGCAGGGCTCCTCAGCGGAGCAGGCCTCCCCCCCTACCTTGGGGCCTTGGTCGTGCTACCCTTTACTCAGCTGCTGCATCACCACCTTCTCCACAACCGGCCACTTACTGCCCGACATCCGAACTAAGGCAGCCCGCGACAAAGTTCATCACCTTGTTTCGCTGGCGAGTGCGGATATCGTACCCGGTGCGTTCTGCATACCGGACGAGCTCCGCGAAAAAGGCAAAGAGTGTTCCGTAGCGCTGTTCACCGTGAATGAGCTCTTGGCCGAGTTGATTCATGTTCCACACCGACTCCACGAGCTGCTCGACCTTTCGTAGCAGTGCAAACTCGGCTGGCCCGAGCCAGGCGTTGGAGAGTACCTGATACGGTGCCTCCCTCATATGAACCTGCCGGTTTGCCTGAGCCTCGTCCTGAATGCGGGTGCCCGGAAGGCTCTTGAGAAAGCCAATATCAAAGCGGTGTGGCCGGAGGCTCAGCACCTCGTTGAAGGTCCGGGCCACCTGCGGAAGATCCTCACCCGGCAGGCCTACGATCATATCAAGATGTACCTCTATGGAGTTAAGCGCCAGGACTCGGGCTACCATATCGCGCATGCGGCCCCATGCCGACACACTGGGTGCCGCTCCGGGGGCGTTTGGTGCGGCCGCGACCACCCCACCTGCGACCGCGACCGCCCCAGAAGCGCGCCCAATTACCCGCAGCGTGTGCTCGACGACCGACTGTACGCCAATCTCAAACTGCAAGCGTCCCGGGGGCGCTTTTGCGAGCACCTCAAAGTCTGCATCCTGCAAAAAGGCCGGGTGCACCTCACAGTGAAACATCGCCCCGGTGTTGAGTTCTCCAATGTACTGCCAGATCTCACGTGCACGCTCAGGCCGGGCGTTAAAGGTGCGGTCAACAAACTTGATAATGGGCGGAGCCTCATAGCTGTCCTCGTAGCTAAGAATTTGCGCCAGCTCATGTCTTACCTGTTCGGCCGGGCGGAACTCGGCCCGCTGGTCGGCACGCCCCGAAATGCAGTAAGAGCAGCTACACGGGCAGCCCCGGCTCGACTCATAGTAGATGTACCTTCTGCTCATCCGGGCCAGGTCCGCCTGAGAATAAGGAAAAGGGATCTCGACAAAGGGCAGGTTTGGCAGATGCAGGAACCGACCGCCATCCGGCAGCACGAATCCGTGGGCCGCAAGGTGCTGCATTGCAGCCTCACCGGCCCCGCTAATGAGGATATCGATCTCGGGGAACTCCTCTAACCACCACTGCGCATTGTAGGAGACCTCAGGCCCGCCGATAACAAGTACCACCTCTGGCAGTAAGGCGCGGATGTCCGGCAGCAACTGGCGAACCAGGTTGCTGTTCCAGATATAGGCGGAGAGCACGAGTACCTCGGGAGCACCGGCTGAACCCACCCCGGTGATGAGTTCCAGGATGTCGGCACGACGGTCGGTGACGACGCACTCACAAAGCTGCACCTCGTGACCGGCATCGGCGGCCTGAATGCTGTTACGCATATACAGCAGGGCCAGGTTGGTATGGGTGTAACGCGCATTGAGAGCGGCCAGCAGCACTCGGCGGCCTGCTTTGGTGTCGGAGACGATATCGGCCGGGGCGCGGCGGCCCGCTGGCAGTGAAGATGGAGGCACCTCAGTTTGCATAGCTCAACTGTAGCAGCAAAAGGCTCGCTTTGATATGCTCGGCTGCAGTATGAAGACGCACAATTCAGATGAACGGTTGGGCCTCGAACTAAGCTCGAACTCAGCCGTGCCGCAACGGGCAGAGCTTGAACGGGTTGCGGCAACCGCAGCCTTTACCGCACTCATTACGGTGGGCGCGTACCTGTCCTTTCCGCTTCCGGGCAGTCCGGTGCCGGTGGTGGTGCAGAACTTCTTTGTGATTGCGGCCGGAATGCTGCTTGGGCCGCGCCACGGTGTGGCGGCAGTTGTGGTGTACCTTGTGCTCGGTGCGGTTGGGTTCCCGGTTTTTTCCGGTGGGAGCGGAGGCGTGGCACACCTGGTAGGCCCAACCGGAGGCTACCTGTTTGGGTACCTGCCAGCAGTTTTTGCGGCTGGGGCGCTTGTAGGTCGAGATGCCCAGGCGGGCCTGGCACGGGTTGCAGCGGCGGCAGGGCTGGGCTTTGGGTTGGTTTACCTGTGCGGGGTTCCGGTACTCATGCTGGTTACCGGCCTTGGGCTTGGGCCAGCTCTGGCAGTGGGATTCCTCCCGTTTCTTCCGGGCGATATACTCAAAGCGGTGGCTGCAGTGTTGCTGTACCGCCGGGTTGCCCCTCGCCTCACTCGTTGGAGCCATGGTTGACACAGTCAATCTCGACACTGGAATGCCGCGAGCTCTTTTTCCGCTTTGACGACTCGCAGCCGGTTCTGGAGAATATAAACCTGCGCCTCAACTCTGGTGAGCTTGTTGTGCTCACCGGCCCGAACGGGTCGGGCAAGACGGTGCTCATGAAACATCTCAACGGGCTGCTCAGACCGACAAAGGGCGATGTCTTTCTCAATGGCCGCCCCCTGCCGCGGCGTGGGCAGGAGGCGGTTCGCGCAGTGGGGTTGGTGTTTCAAAACCCTGCTGCCCAGTTTCTGGAGGATACAGTAGAGCGGGACGTTGCCTTTGGCCCACGCAACATGCATCTGGGTGCAGCCGAGGTTGATGCGCGAGTAGAGGACGCCCTGCAGGCCACCG
Source organism: Spirochaetaceae bacterium (assembly GCA_003564775.1). GTDB lineage: Bacteria > Spirochaetota > Spirochaetia > DSM-27196 > SLAA01 > SLAA01. The sequence continues at coordinate 1,079 of PXEI01000187.1, read as the reverse complement.
AGCTGCAGCACCTGCGCACTCGTGATCCGCTCGAGCTCTCTGGTGGTGAACAGCAGCGCCTTGCCCTTGCTGGCGTACTTGCGATGCAGAGCAAGTTTGTCATTTTGGATGAACCATTTGCACACCTGGATCTTCCGGGAGTGCAATCGGTTCTCAGGGCGGTGCTCACTGCACGGCAGCAAGGGGTGGGGGTTGTCGTTGTGACCCATGATCTGGAGAAAATTCTGGCTCATACCGACCGCCTTGTGGTTATGCGCGCCGGACAGGTTGTGGTCAACGATACTCCACAGCATGCACTGCCGGCGGTGGAGCATCACCTGGTACGCCGCCCTGCTGGCGAGATCTCGCACATGAGCTGGCTATGAGAACCGGCTTCCGGTACGCAGGGACTGCACTGCAACAGGATTCCCGCGCCGTGCGCCTGGATCCCCGCATGACCCTGGGGCTCACCCTGCTGCTCCAAGCCTCCGCATTCCTCACGCCCTTTCCAACCGTGGTGTTCTACCTGGCGCTGCCCTTTCTGTTTTTCGCCCTGCTTGGGCGTGCTCCCCACCGAGTCCTGTGGAGTTCACGCGTCTTCCTGATTCTGGTGGCGCTCATCGTGCTACTACGCGGTATGGACGGTGTTGTCTATGCCGTTCGCCTGTCAACCGCTTTCTACGCCGCGCGTCTACTCACCTACGTGACACCGGGCGGCGATCTCAGCGCAGCGTGTGCCTGGTATCTGCGGCCGTTGGGACCCACACGCGCGGCACATGCGGCGTTGTACGCCAGGCTGACGCTGCGCTTTCTCTCGCAGCTTTACAGTACAGGCACCGAACTGCGCGACGGCATTCGCGCGCGCGGCGGCCAACTCCGACATCACCCCGCTCGCATTGTTGCAGCCTATGGAACCGGTCTCATCTTTAAGGCGGTGCGTGGCTCGGCCGAGTCCGCCACCGCCCTGCACGCCCGCGGCTACAGCGGCACCCAGCCACCTCTGCAGCGTTACCCCGCCCGCGACTGGCTCACCACGCTCATTACCGTTACCCTGATCATTGCCCCCCTGCTGCTGCCGGTCGGCTGAGACCCGTCGACCG
>PXEI01000072.1 GCA_003564775.1 Spirochaetaceae bacterium | reverse complement strand
TGAGAGAGCAGGGGTTGGAATTTCTCCAGGTCAAAGGGCACCTTGGGCTCAGATTGTGTGTCATTGGGTTGCGCGTCATTGGGTTGCGCGTCATTGGCATACGCGCTACAAGTGAGCGCAATGACCATGGGTATGGCCACGGCAAACTTTTTGGCGTGTGTGAATGCTGGATATGTCTTTGTAGTTTTCATCGTTTTCATGTCTTGGCTCCGTAATTTTGGAGGTTATGGTTTCGAATTGTCACTTGCTGGAAATTTCTGATTCGGGTTTTTACTCATCCTGCCCGGCAGATTGAACGGGTTTTTCTTCAGGCAACTCCACGGGAAGCTGCCCATTGACGATACCGACATTGATGGCGTTTTGCAGACCCGTCCGATCAATAAGCTGTTGAACAAACAGGCTCTGTGATTCCAGCGGATTCCCGCTGTTCAGGATAAACCCGTTCCCTCTCAGATCAGGGGACTCGCAGCCGACAGCGAAATTCTGCTCGGGCGTGGGTGGATTCTGGACCCGGATGTACGGCGCGGTGGAATTCCAGATGACGCCGTTGGCCCCGCTCCAGCCATGGCCGCTGCCCGAACCGCCGCGATTGATGACCTGCAGACCACCGGTTCCGTTCTCCATCGTAATCGTGTCAAACAGAACCCCGGTCGACCAGCGGTGATGCGTCTCGCTGGGCCCAAGAGCCCCCTCGGTCCGGCCCTTGACAAAAGCAATCGGTCCGCTCTCGCGGGATCCGGTGACAAAGTCGTGCCGACCCCGCTCGGCAAAGAGATTGTAGTAAAGGACCATCTGGGAATTGTTGTTGCGGAAGGAATAACGCATCGTGCCCGTGATCGGCGAAATCGGGTTGATCGACTCCGAATCGCGGACCGTGGTATATCGGCACCAAGTGAGCATGACGGAAGACCGGGAGGTGTGCATCACCGTGGTGCGCCGCACCCAACTGTCCTCACACCAAGTCAGGTTGATCCCGTGCATAAGGTTGTCCCACATGTCACTTTCATAAATGCGTCCGGGCTCCATGCGAATGATGCCGGGCACCAGCGTATTGTAGTTGGACACCACGCTGAGGTCCTCAATGCCAATTTGCCGGGCACGGTTCCATTGCTCGCCCCCGATGACGCTGCCGCCCCCGTGCTCCGCCACGATCGATTGCGGCAGGGGAACCCGGAAATGAATTCGATTTCCCTCGATCCGGGGGATTTCCCGAAAATGCATCAGTTGCCTGGCATACGCCGCGGCCCGCCACCCATACTGTTTCATATCGAGGGTTTGCGTCCAATTTTCGTTGACCCGCTTCATCACCCTGATTTCGTCGCCGACCGAGAAACCGCCGGCATCCTCAAGGGTCAGCTGCGTGCTGCCGGCCGGAACGTAGGCATCTGCGATCCGGCTTTCGAAGGCGTCGCCCGACGGTTGGCCACTCTCACCTGCGGGACGCCCTTGAATCCCCACCCCCATCGGGTTGTTGAAAATCAGAATCGTACCCTCCTCTCCCTGCCCCTCCCCCCGGAGGACGACGCCGTCGTGGAGGGTGAGCGTCCCGTTGACATAATAGGTGCCCCGCTTCAAAAGCAGCGCGCCGCGGATCCCGTCGGCATCCGGCTCCATCGCCGCAATCGCATCAAGGGCGGCCTGAATGCGCGCGTGACTGTCGGGACCTTCCGGATAGGCCATTTCCTTGCGGTCCACCGGGGAGCCACCCCTGATCCAGTGTGGTTGATCGAAATCCTCGCGACTGTCTGCCGGGCATTGATCACAGTACACCCATGTCCGCACGGCCATCCGCCGGGTGGCTTTAAATACCGGCCGACCCTCGCGTTCGGCCTCAAGGATGACCGGGCAGTCGAGCGTATGGGCGACCCTGCCCCCGTCGACGGCGATGATCGGTGAACCGTCGTCGAGGTCGAGACTCTCCGGCGGAATAAAGACCTGCTCGGTCCGCAGCGCCGGTGTGGGCGAATCCGGAAGCGGTTCGAGGGTCTTCACCACCGGGACATCGGGAATCGGCTTCTCATTGGCTTTGTAACCTGCGTGGGAGAAGTCGATAATTTTGTCGCCGCGGTTCGTGTAGGGGTGGTAAACCAGCGATCCATCTGGACCACGGGTGATCAGCGGACCATTCATGACGTCCTCATGAACCGCATGGGAAGCGGGCAGAAACAGCAGCGAAAGGAAAAAACAAATTAGAAGGAGTCGTCGTCGGGTGATTTTAGTCATAAGTTGTACATGTAAAAAACGTAATGAAATTAGGTTTATCTCCAAAATCGAATGCAAAATGCGCGGTCATATAAATATACTGTGATTCTTGAATCATTAATATAAACATACCCCGATGTCACCACCATTTATATAGATTTTTGACTCTATTATTTACAATTTTGAGGCGATTCCTTACGCATAGCCTCCCGGACGCGAATCAAATCTCAATTGAATCTGCGTGAAATGAAAAAAATAACCGTGGCTATGTTGATCGTAGCGCGACAGTCCCTTGTCGCGAACTCAGATATTCTCGGCAAGGGACTGCCCATCTAAGATCAAACTCCGTGAAAATCCGTGCCGATCCGTGGTTCCCATGCCCAAAACCCCTCCCCACCCCTGGCATCAGTGCCCATCGGTCTGCTCAGTGGTTGATTCTCAACAGACTTGCGCAGCGAGATTGCGAGCGTTTATCCCGTGTCCGCGGGCTTGAACTCTGCCATGTTTGTGGCATATGGAAGGCATGTACCCGCAGGTCGATCAATCCGTTTCCTATGATGTGTTCCGCTATCTGAACGCCGAGAACGCGAAGCGGTATGCGGCCATCATGGCGGCTTTCGTGGCCGCCAAACGACGCTTTGCCCTCCATTTGAAACCCGCGGACCTCCTCCGCGATCTGGACGAGGCGAATCCCGCCGAGTTGGAACAGGATCTGACCCGCCTGACCGAGTGGGGCAATCTTCGCCGCCAGGCGGACACCACCGAGGTGCGCACGGTGGAGGATTTCCGCCGCGCCCGCTTCCTGTATCAGTTGAGCGCCGAGGGCGAGGCGGCGGAAACGGCGCTGGCCGTGTTTCGCGAGAATGTGGAAACCACCGGTGAACTGCAGGCTACCGCTCTTTCGGACATCGAGGCGGGCTTGCGCGAACTGGGCGATCTGCTCGCGGAGGGCGACGAGGCGAAACTGTACTCCGCCTTCAACAGCTTGTTCTCCCGCTTCGAGCAACTGGCCGCGCGGGCACAACAGTTCATCGGCTCGGTGCGCCGGGCCATCGACTTGCAGGAGCAGGAGATCGAGGCCTTTCTGGCCTACAAGGAACAACTCATCGGCTATCTGGAGCGCTTTCTGCAGCAACTGGTCCTCCGCATTCCGGCGGTCTCCGGGCTTTTGCGCGCGTTGCCCGCCGATGAATTGGCCAACGCGCTGGACCGCATGGCGGAGCGGGAACTGCGGGACGCGATGGATCCGAACGCGGCCCAGCGTGAACGCGTCCGCCTCGCCTGGCGCGACCGATGGCTCGGGCTGGCGAACTGGTTTCTGCCGGGGAACGGCCCGCCCCAGGCCGACCGCCTCCGCGCCTGCGCCCGCGCCGCCATTCCCGACCTGCTGGTGGTGGCCGCCAGCCTGAACGAGCAACGGATGCAGCGAAGTGATCGGGCGGCGGACTACCGCGAGCTGGCCCGCTGGTTCGCCACCGCTGAAAGCGACGATCTCCGTCATCGTCTCTGGCGCGAGGCTTTCTGTCTCTCGCCCTCCCGGCACCTGACCATCGACGCCGATACCCTGGAGGAGCAAGAGGCGGCGGATGTCTCGCCCGCCACTTCCTGGCTCGACGCGCCCCCCATGCGCATTTCCCCCCACTTGCGAGCCACCGGACGCGCCAAAGCTGCGGGCCGTCCCCAGGCCATGGTCGATCATCGCGAGGATCTGGCTTTCCTGCAACAAACCCTGGCCCGGGAGGCGGAGCAACTCGCGCGGGCACGGGCGCGCATGGCCACCGGCAAACGGCTCCGCCTCTCGGAATTCCAATCCCTCGATCCCCGCGAGTTCGACTTGTTTCTCGACTGCCTGGGTTCCGCCCTCGGTGCCATGCATCAAGCGGTTTCGGTCAGCGACGCCGCCTCCAGCGATGGCTCCCTGCTGGTGTCCCTGGAGCGCATCGAAGACGCGCCCGAGGTGGCGCTGGCCACCACAACCGGCGTATTTTCGGGGCCGGATTGCTGGGTACGGATTCGGGAGGCTTTCGACCATGCCCGCTGACAGCAAAAGCGCCGAGGAACTCACCCTGCTGGAGGAACGGCGGGACTGCGTCCGCGCCCTGCTGCAAACACCCCTGATCCCCCACGAACCCGCAACCGCGGACCTGCTGCGGCTGATCCGCCGTCATCTGCTCTGGCTGCGGGACTGGTTCCACCAATATCCCGGCTGGCACTTGCAGGTGGAAAGCGATTTCGTGCGCCTGGAGAAAACCCCCGATGCCGGGGGCGATGGATCCCGCGGACTGATCGACGACCGATCCGGCGCACCCTTTTCTCCCCGCCGGTACGTGTTTTTCTGTCTCGCCCTCTCGGTGCTCGAGAAAAGCGACCGCCAATGCGTGCTCGGCGACTTGGCCCGGGAGGTCGAACGGGTGGGACGCGGAGACCCGGTCCTCGCGGAAGCGGGCATGTCCTTTGGTTTTGAAGGCCGCGAATGCCGTCAGGACTTGGTGGCGGTCATCCGCGCCCTGATCCGGATGGGCGTGTTGATCCGCATCCACGGAAACGAGGAAAGCTATGTGCAACAGCAGGAGGAGGTGCTCTATACCCTCCGCCGCGCCGTGTTGGCGCGTATGCTTTGTGTCCGGCGGGGTCCATCCACCCTCGACGACGCGCCTTTCCTTGAGCGCCTGCGCCTGCTCCAGGAAGATTCCGCCCCGGAAAGCGACGAGGCCAGGCGGCGGAGCCTGCGCACGGAATTGTACCGCCGGCTGCTGGATTCCCCGGTGCTGTATTTCGAGGATTTGTCGGAGGAAGAGCAAACTTACCTGCGGGGACAGCGGACGTTCATGGTCCGCAACATCCGCGAAGCAACCGGCCTGGTGCCGGAAATCCGCGCGGAGGGCATCGCCATGGTCGATCCGCGTCGCAGCCTGACCGATCACCCCATGCCGGAACAGGGTACCGAGGGCCATGCCGGCCTACTGCTGGCCGAAGAACTCTGCCGCACGCTGCGGGACCAGGAAGAGCGTGGGGACGGGGGAATCCCCGTAAGCCGCCTGGAGCAATTCCTGCATCAATGCGGCAAAGCGCACGGCCACCGCTGGCGGCGCGATGCCCGGGAACCGGCCGGTCAGCGTCTCTTGCTCCGCGCGGCCCTGCATCGACTGGAAGCACTGCGCCTCATTCGACGCGACGGGGAGTTCGTCACCCCCCTTCCCGCCCTCGCGCGTTATCGTCTGGAGGAAAATGACCATGTCTGAACCCATTCCCGATCCCCGTTCTCCGCGCTGGCAACCCTTGCGGGGCGGTTTGCTGAACCTCTTCCGTTACGAGGAGCAGGAATTCCGCTATACCAACGGACGGCTTCTACTGCGCGGAAACAACGGCACCGGAAAATCCAGGGTTCTCGCCCTACAGCTTCCTTTCCTGCTGGACGGGGAAATTTCCTCGCGGCGGGTCGAGCCGGACGCCGACCCGGCCAAGCGCATGATCTGGAACGTGCTGACCGACGACCATGACAACCGCACCGGCTACACCTGGCTGGAGTTCGGACGCATCGGGGAGGACGGCGCCCCCCGCGTTCTGACCCTCGGCTGCGGTCTCCACGGCGTGCGGGGCCGCGACCTGAAACGCTGGTACTTCATCACCACCCGGCGCGTGGGCCTCGATTTGTTTTTGCGCTCCGAGGAGCGCGTGCCGATTTCCCGGGAACGCCTGCGGGAGGCGCTGGGTGAACAGGGTACCCTCTTTGAAGGCGTGCGGGAATACCGCCAGGCCGTCAACGACCACCTTTTCCAACTCCCGGCGGAACGCTACGAGGCCCTGCTTGCGCTCCTCATCCAACTTCGCCAACCGCAACTCTCCCGCCAATTGGACGAGCAACGTCTCTCCGATGCCCTGGGCAACGCCCTCGCCCCCCTGGACCCCGGCCTCATCAGCCAGGTGGCCGAGAGCTTCCGCCAAATCGAGGCGGACCGCGACGCCCTCCGCAACGACGAGCGGGCCGTCGTGGCGGTCAACCGCTTCCGCGAATTGTATGGCCGCTATGCGCGCGCCGTCAGCGTGCGCCGGGCGGGCGACTTGCGGGAGTGCCACAACCGGTATGAGAGTGCCCAGCGGGATGCCAACGCCGCCGGGGAGAAACTGCGCGAGGCTCGGGAAACCCTGAAGGCCCGCCAGGATCGGTTGCGGGAATGCCGGGAACAATTGACGGGGGCCCGAAGCGAGGAACAGGCCCTCAACGCCGATCCGGTCATGAAAACCGCACAGCGTCTCGAACGCCTGGCCGGGGACACCCGGGAGGCCGAAATGCGGGCGGACACCGCCGCCCGGGAACTGGAGGACTGCCGCGGGGAAGTGGAAGAGCGCGCGCGGCAAAGGCAAAAGGCCCTGGAGGAGGCGGAGGCCTGCGCGGCCCGAGCACGCGCGCTGCGGGAGCGGGGCGCAAAAGAGAGCCGGACCCTGGGCGCGGGCTCGTCCTTTGATCGGCTTTCTTTCGAGAACCCGGCCGCGCTGGGGGACGAGGCCGATTCCTTGAGGCGAACCTTGGAAGAGGCAATGCGGCGACTGGTGGAATTGGATGCCCGGCACCGTGAATGCCGGGAGGCGGAGCGGCGCGCGGCGGAGGCCGCCGCCCAGCAACGGGAGCGTCAGGAACAGTGCCTGGTCGCCGTGGGCGAGCGAACCCGCAAACTCCAGGAGGTCCGGGACGCACACCTGGAGGCGGTGGACGCCTGGATTTCCTCCCTGCGGGTCTTGGATCTCCCCATGCCCGGGGAACTGCTGGACGCCGAGTCGATGTGGTCCGAAACCCTCTCCGGGGAGGAACCCCTGCTCACCGCGCTTGACCTGGCCCACCGGGAACTGCGCAACGCCACCGCCGTCGAACGCGCGGGCCTCGAATTGGCGCAACGGAAGCGAGAGGAGCAACGCGGCCTGTTGCAAAGCGAACAGCGCGAATTGGAGGCGGGCGCGGACCGCATTCCCCCGCCCCCCTACCCGCGCTCCGCCGGGGCTCGGACCGATAGGGAGGGCGCACCCTTCTGGCAATGCGTGGAGTTCCGACCGGAACTGGACGAGGCCCAAAGGCCTTGCCTTGAGGCGGCCCTGGAGGCCTCGGGCCTGCTCGACGCCTGGCTGGACCCCCTGGGTGGCGCACCGCGCAGCGCCGATGGCGACCTGTGGCTGAATCCCGACACCGTCCTCGTCCTGGAATCCGCTTCGCTGGCCGACTGGCTCATGCCCGATCCGGCGGCGGGGATTCCCCAAGACGCCGTGAACGCGGTGCTGCGCCGGGTTGCCATCGCCCCGAACGACCATCCGGTCGGCGTGGATGCCCGGGGCGGCTGGCGGAACGGCCTGCTTTCGGGCCGATGGGAAAAACACGAGGCCGAATACATCGGCGCGGCATCACGCGAACGGGCCCGCCAGACGCGCATCCGCCAAATCGAATCCGAAATCGGGGAACTCGAGCGGGAAATGAGCCGTGGCCGAGATGC
>PXEI01000299.1 GCA_003564775.1 Spirochaetaceae bacterium | reverse complement strand
CCTGGTGCAGGACAATACCACCAAGCAGCTGCACGTCGTAGAGGCGTTCTCCCAGAACACGGCGGGCGGCCTCTCGGGCCAGCGCATAGGCTTCGGGGAGCAGGTCGTCCAATGACTCACCGTCGGCATAGCGCTGACGAAGCTTGTCGGTTTCTCTTGGAAAGTCCTCTTCCTGGAGTGATAAAGCCCAGTTCTCGCGGGCGTTAATTGCGTGGAGTATTGGTAATAGTCTCTTTAGATCGTGCTCACTTTTGGAGCCGAAAACAACATCAATTAGCTTTTGAACCATGAGTTACTGTAGCCGAATTAGGAAAGCCGGGTCAAGATTGACAGAGAATACCGGCGGCCGGTAATATGTGAGGCTGTGGCAGCAAAAATATCCCGCCTTCAACTAGTTTTTCTATGCACAGCAACGGTACTCGTTCTTGTCGGATGCAGTCGTTCTCAGGCTGTTGCGCTTGAGCGAGAGGACCTTTTCGAACTTGCAATTGGGCGCATGGAAAGTGAGCTTGATCTTTTTCATGCGCCGGGCTCACCTCTCCAGGCAAAGACGCGTATTGTGATGCGCGACGGCATGTTTGCTATTGCCAACGGTAGCGCCAACAAAATAATGACGTTCACCTCGTTTGGTGACCTTATTTCAATGGTGTACAACCCGGACCATAATCCGCGACCGGTTCTGGTGCAAGGCACGCAACGCGATGGAACCGTCAGCAACCGACGTGCGGTACCGTATCACTTCACCCAGCTTGGTGAGATTGCGTTTACCTCAGATAACACGCTTCTGGTAGAGGATCGTCTGCCTTCAGAACGCGCGAGTTACGACGAAGAACTGCAGGTGAGTTTAAACCGCCTCGTACTGCGTTTTGGAAGGGACGGCACCCTGCACGACTACCTCGGGCAGGAAGGTATTGGTGGAAGCCCATTTCCTTACATTGAAAGTCTCCACACAACCGATCGCGACGAGGTCGTAGTGATTTCGCGCACGCTTGATACCTGGCTCGTTTTCTGGTTCAACGCGGCGGGTGATCCGTTGTACACCGTCGAGATCCCAATGGACCGCCTCCCCGTTCCCGACGACGATGGTGACTATATCCCAACATTGGAGACCATACTTCCTGACCGAGAGTTGCCCCGCCTCTACCTGAGCTTAAACTACTACTACCAGTCGCAAGATCCAGAAACCGGTGCTCGGCATGGGATGGAGATCTTTGCTTCGCGCGTATACTGGCTAGATTTGGAAACTGGACGATATGAAGGGTATGTCGATGTCCCCGAAAATGTGCACAACGTTGTCGGAAGCAGTATCTTTGAACGCGAAGAGGTGCGACATCTCTATGAACTGGTTGGCGTAGCCGCAGGCGAGCATTTCTTGCTCCTGAGCAGGGAGGACGAGCGGCGCTCACAACTGCTCGTCATGAACAGCTCTGGACGAGTTCTTGGGCGGAGAAACATCGTAGTTGATGATAAAGGTATGTTCTACCGTACCTTCCACGTTTCACCCGAAGGTATTCTTACCGCGCTTCTAGCCAACCGCGACGGTGCGAGTGTTGTCTGGTGGCGGAGTGATCGTCTCATGCGGAGTCTTATCCAGTAAGGGCGCCGACAAAGGGGGCACGGTGTACGCAGTTCCAAACTCGGCCGAAATGGCAAACATCGACCTTGAGTCACAAGAGAGATTCGGCATTTCCGGTCTGCTTCTCATGGAGAATGCTGCACGTTCACTGTATGAGGGCCTGGTCCAGTTTGTGGAAGAGGTGGGTTACAGCCCCAAGGCTGTGCGGATCCTGTTTGTTGCCGGGCCTGGGAATAACGGGGGTGATGCGCTGGCGCTTGCACGTATGTGGTTGTGTCTTGCTGGCGGTACCCCACAGGTACTCATCACCTCCGAACCAAAGAACGGCACTGCATCATCTGTACATTTGAATATACTGGAACGGCTTGGTGTAGCGGTTCTGCGCGACCGCGCTCAGGACGGCGCTGATGCTCAGGATGGAGACGCTGTGACCGCGGAGTTGCAGTCGGCGGAGGTAGTTGTCGACGGCCTGTTCGGTACGGGTCTTCGTGGTGTGCTTCGCCCGGAAGCCGTCTCGTTGCTCGAACGGATCAACCGTACTCCGGCAAAGCGCGTGGCCATAGACATTCCAAGCGGTGTGTCGGACGACTTTCAGGGAGATCGTGTTGCTGTCAAGGCTCATGTTACCCTTGCCGTTGAGCTGCCCAAACTGTGTTACTATACCGAGGCCGCCCGCCCACTCTGTGGCTCTATTCGTGTTGTGCCGCTTGGCTTCCCTCCTGTACTTATACAACCTGACCTCAGCCTGCGCGTTGCCCCAACGGCTCATGCGGAAACGACCGGCCGACGGGCGGTGCTGCTGGATCGAGGCGACCTTCCGGGATTAATCCCGGACTTCAACCCCTATGCACACAAGTATCAGCGAGGTGCATTGGTGGTGTTTGCTGGCTCGACGAGCTATCCGGGCGCAGCTGTCATGGCGTGTAACGCTGCTGTGCACAGCCGGGCTGGCTATGTGCATCTTTATACCGATGCGGCCGCGCTTCAACGCATGGCAGCACTTGATCCGGCGGTTGTCGCCTCAGCTTCCAGCGTCGATACTGGGCCGCCCGAGGCTGCGGCTTTTCACAAGTTCAGCGCTGCGATAGTGGGCCCTGGGTGGGGCCGCGATCACGGTAGGGTGGAACAACTGAAGCAGTTGCTCAAGGTCGTGCCGCCAGGAGTGTTAGATGCCGACGGTTTATACGCCCTGGAAGCTGTGCTCAACGAAGAAGGCGCGGACATAGGTTCGCTCGCAGCCGGATGGACATTGACTCCCCATCATGGAGAGTTTGAACGGCTGGGCTTTGGGCCCGTACCCAAGGACGCAGATTCACGCCGGGCCGTACTCGCAGAGTGCGCAGCCGCGCTGTGTGCGGTTGTGGTTCTCAAGGGGCCGGTCACCTGGATCATGGCGCCCGACGGTCGTTGTGCGGTGTATGACGGCGCAGATCCCCTGCTGGCAGCAGCGGGCAGTGGCGACGTTCTCTGTGGTTGCATTGCGTCGTTCCGTGCCGCGGGTGCTGAGGCCTTTGAGGCTGCTTGTGCTGGCGTGCTATCCTTAGGTGCTGCGGCGCAAGCCGCCCGTCGCCGGCATGGTGTGTTCAGCCCTGGTGATCTTCCGCACGAGTTAGGCAGGGTTGTTGCCGGAGCGAAAGCTCTGCGGCCAGTCTCTGAGGTAGACCCTGAGGTAGACGGTAGAAATGAGGAGCCGTATGAACCGGCGTGAGACGAACGATCCAACCGGTGCTCCACACTTTCATTACAGCCGCGCTGAGCGTCTGGTATATGATCCGGCGAATGAGGCCAAAAAAAAGCCGGAGAGCATTTTTAAGCGCAACAGGTCTTTGGCAATCATCCTTATCGATCTGGCAGTTATTCTGCTCATCTATGTTATCTACCTGATCTTCCTTGCACCCGATGCGAGCACCGCGCGAATGAGTTCATTCGAGTTTCGTCTGCGGGCGGTGCAGTTTGGCGATGATGTGCTTGTGACCCTTGCGGTAGAGTCATTGTCTGATGCCGGAAGTCCCAACGTGGTTGGAGAAGGAATACTTGAGCTTGTGCTGAGTGATCAAGATGGCGCAGAACTCCTGCGACGTATTGAAACGCCTCCCGAACCGGGTGGAGATAGGGTGATCCGTGAGATAATAACAGACTACAGACCACCACGAGACCAAGGTCGTATCTTTGCAGATCTACAGCTTGGCGAGAACCGAACACGGGTGTGGGCTTCGGTCTCACGCGAGTAGGCGCGCGGCGAGTCGCTGGCAGGGTGCTGCACCCCGGGGCTGTCGGTTGACCCTAGGGGTCTATGTGCTATACTTTTTAGGAGAGACTGTAGAAATACCCAAGCTCAAGGATGGAACAAGTTATGGCCACAATCGCCCCCCAGATTTTTTTCTTATCGGTTTTCGTGAATCTTTTCGCAGGCCTTGCTCTGAGTTTTCCAATTCTTGAAGAACGCCTACGCCTAACAAATGTGTTTCAGCCCGAAATCTTCCATAGTCGGCGATTCCGCCTCATTCTTGGAGTTGTGGCCTTTGTAGTTGGCTTCACGAAACTCGTTATCGTCACACCACCGAATCCTCCAGTTATCGGTGACCTTATTCCGGCAATTGTCGGCATGGTCATGGGTTTAACCCTGGCCGCAGCTGCGTACTGTGAAGAGAACTCTGCGCCGCCTAAGGCGATCGCAACGCTTGACGGAGTGTTTGGCCCGCATGCTGCGGTAATTGGCATTGTTGGGGCAGTAACCGCGCTGTTGCACTTTCTGTTTCCGGCCATTATTCTGCTTTAGGTCGTGCTCGGCCTCAAAACTCAGTACGAGGTCGCGACAATTGTGGAACACGTATGAATGAAGCTAAAGCCTCGGACACAGAGGCACTCTCGGTTGCCGGTATAGCAGTCAAAGGCAGGCTCGTGCTGTTAGGGAAGCGTTATCCCGGTGGCGCGCTAGGCGAGAAATGGGAGTTCCCCGGAGGCAAGGTTGAGCCGGGTGAAGACGCCACACAGTGTTTGGTCAGAGAGTTCAGAGAGGAACTAGAGGTCGATATCGAGGTCGGAGATTTCCTTGCAGAGGGCTGGTTCCGGCACAACGGAACATCTTTTCGACTCTGTGCATACCAGATATTCTTGATTTCGGAACAGTTCGTGTTTAACGAGCATAGCGAGCTGCGCTGGTTCGCCTGGGACGATATTCCAGAAGCTGAACTAGCGGCAAGCGACGCCGGGCTACTGCCAGCGTTGCGTACCATTCTTCACGACCGTAATCAGTGAGGTTGTGTGCGGCTCCGGGAGCCGCACACCTGCTCCACCTTATCGAATAACCGTTCCCGAGGGAACAATCCCATTTTTCGGAATAATGATAATCCCTTCACGGACGTAGTGGGTCTCAAAGTCACCTTCTACCAGTTCGTCGGAGTCTACACCAATTCGGCAACCGTCCCCGATCCGCGCATTCTTGTCAATAATTGCACGACGAACGACGGTACCGCGTCCGATACCAATGTTCGGTATACCTTTTTTGGCGTTCTCGGCGCGCGCTTCCGGCGTCTCGTAGTAGTCGGCTCCCATACACACCACGCCGTCAAGGTTGGCGCCAGACTCAATGAGGGTGCGAATACCAATCACCGAGTTCGAGAGTGAGGCGTTGGTGATGATAGAGCCGTCTGCGGCCACCGACTGATAGAGGGTAGAGTAGTTGAACTTTGAAGGCGGAAGATCACGCCGGTGGGTATAAATGGGCATTTTTTCATCGTAGAAGTTGAAGTCTGGTGAAATAGAGGCCAGGTTCAGGTTGGTGTCGTAGAAGGATTTGATGGTTCCAATATCCTCCCAGAAACCGGTGTAGATGTATGCGTTCACCTTGGCCTTTTCAATCATCATAGGAATGATCTCTTTGCCAAAGTCGGCGTACTCATTGTCCAAGGCCATGTCCAGAGCCTTGGCACTGAAACAGTAAATCCCCATGCTCCCGAGATACTCCTTGCCTTCCTTCAAGCCGCTTTCGTCCGGGTGTATCTCCCTGGGGATCTTCAACGACTCGATATCTACCGACATGGGTGGCTTTTCGGTGAACTCGTAAATGCGGTTATTCTTGTCGGCCGCCAGCACGCCAAAACCAACTGCTGCCTCACGAGTACATGGCGTTGCCGCGACTGTGACGTCTGCACCACTCTCTACATGCTTTTGGTAAAAGGCAGCCAGGTCCATACGGTACAGTTGGTCACCCGAGAGAATCAGATAGTGTGACGGCGACTGTGTTCGGAAGTGGACCAGGTTTTTGCGCACCGCATCTGCAGTGCCCTCGTACCAGCCTTCATGATCAAAGGTCTGCTCGGCCGCCATAATCTCAACAAAACCACGAGTGAAACTGTCAAAGATATATGTGCTGAGTATATGCAGATGTAAAGACGCAGAGTTGAACTGCGTAAGGACGTAGATCTTCTTAAATCCACTATTGATGCTGTTTGAAAGCGGGATATCAACAAGACGATATCGTGCGCCAAAAGGTACCGCGGGTTTTGAGCGTTCTTTTGTGAGTGGGTAAAGCCGCGTTCCTTTACCACCGCCCATGACGATTGAGAGTACATTATCCATGTGCTCGATTTTACGTTCGAAATCCGTAGCGGTCAAGGAAAAGCAAAGGAAAGCAGCAGCACTCAACTGGACAGGTCATGGTACGGCCGCGACCGCGCGGCAGTCCTATTTCCGTTGCGCTGCGCTGCGTGGTAGTATCTTACCTGCATATGAACACACTAGACGGTTTGCAGGCGGTGCTCACTCAGCTTGAGCAGGACAAAGACTTTGCGGCGGCGGTGACGCGGTGGGAACACATTCCGGCCCGCGAGGGCAGGTATGCCGATATCCCAGACGACATGCACTCAGCACTGCGCGACTCCCTGAGCGCGCGCGGAATAGACCGGCTCTACACGCACCAGCGTCAGGCGTACGACTCGGTGCGGATGGGCCGCGATGTAGTGGTAGTGACGCCAACCGCCAGCGGAAAGACACTCTGTTACAACCTGCCGGTACTTCAGCGAATTCTTGAGGAGCCAGATGCGCGTGCGTTGTATCTGTTCCCCACCAAGGCGCTTTCGCAGGACCAGCAGGCTGAGCTTAACACAGTCGTGGATGACGGGAAGCGCGTCCCCATAAAGATAGCCACCTACGACGGTGACACTCCGCAGTCTCTGCGTGCATCGGCTCGGGATACCGGGCAGATCATCATCTCCAACCCCGACATGTTGCATTCCGGCATCCTGCCCAACCATCCACGCTGGATTAAGTTCTTAGGTGCGTTGCGTTATGTTGTCATTGATGAGATTCACACCTATCGGGGGGTGTTTGGGTCGCACATGACCAACGTCATTCGACGCCTGCGGCGCATTGCGCAGTTCTACGGCGCCGACCCGGTGTTCATTTGTTGTTCGGCTACTATTGCTAATCCGGGAATACTTGCAGAGAGCATTCTGGAACGACCGGTGGAGCTCATAGATAACAACGGAGCTCCGTCGGGTGAGAAACATCTTATTCTCTATAACCCGCCCTTTGTGGATAGGGTACAGGGCATTCGGCGCGGGGCGGTACATGAGTCACGCAGGTTGGCGCTGCGCTTTCTTAAGGGCGGCATCAAAACCATTGTGTTTGCCCGGTCGCGGGTGCGTACCGAGCTGATTGCCTCCTATATCAACAAGAGCCTGGCCAACGTCTACAACGAGAACCAACGCATTCGGGTAGAGAGCTACCGTGGAGGCTACCTGCCCAACGAGCGGCGTTCCATTGAGCGTGGGCTGCGGGACGGCAGCATACAGGGAGTGGTATCTACCAACGCACTTGAGCTTGGGATCGATATTGGAGGGCTCGATGCCGCGATCCTGGCAGGGTTTCCCGGCAGCATCGCCTCCAGTCTGCAGCAGGCAGGCCGCGCTGGCCGTTCGCAGTCGGTTTCGGTTGCGGTGCTCATAGCCTCGGCCGCGCCGCTTGACCAGTACATGGTGGGGAACCCTGAGTACTTCCTGGGGCGATCGCCCGAGGCTGCCTACATCGACCCCAACAACCCCTATATCCTCACCGACCATCTGAAATGTGCAGTATTCGAGCTGCCACTGAAGACCGGAGAAGACTACGCTGGAGCAGGCCGCGCCGAGGGGGCTGGCGCCGCGCTGACCTACCTTGAGGAGGAGGGCGTGCTGCGTTTTACCGGCGGCGCCTACTACTGGGCGGACCGCTCGT
>PXEI01000046.1 GCA_003564775.1 Spirochaetaceae bacterium | reverse complement strand
GTTTGGTTCATAATGTGAGTATTGTAGCAGCAAAATCGTGGTATGCAAGAGTAGGGTGCAAGGAATTGCAGCGTGTGGAACTACCAGCCAGGCCAATAGACCTGGCTGGCACCGTGTGTCTCATAGACGGGCGGCGGCTACTGGGCTGTAGTACCGCCATCCACAGTGTAGAAGCCCCCGGTCAAGTAACTTGCCTCGTCCGAGAGCAACATGACCGCGAGGTTGGCGACCTCTTGCGGAGTACCGTAGCGGCCAAGAGGCACAATTCCCTTAAAGGCATCTTCTTCCTGAGCACCTACATTCTTCTCAATGCTGCTCATCATGCGACCCTTAATCGGGGCGGGGCAGATTGCGGTTACCCGGATGTTTTTCTCTGCCAACTCAAGGGCGGCGACTCGTGTCATACCAATTACCGCGTGTTTTGATGTTACATAACCAACGAGACCGGGTGAGCCTTGGAGTCCGGCAACACTGGCTGTGTTCACAATGGCCGATCCGCTTTTCATATGTGGAATGACACTCTTCATTCCCAGATACACACCTTTCACGTTCACGGCAATCACCTTGTCAAAGGCGTCTTCGGGATACTCGGTAATTGGTGCTGCCGGGCCTTCTATACCGGCATTGTTCAGAAAAACATCAATGCGCCCCCACAACTCAACCGCCTTAGCCGCATATGCCTCGCAGTCTGCGGCCTTTGAGACATCGGCGGCGAAGCCCTCGGCCGTACCGCCCGCTGCGTGAACCTCATCTACGGTTTTCTTAATTGCGTCCTCGTTCATGTCCACAACCAGGACTTTTGCTCCTTGCTGTGCCAGGGTGACACAGGCAGCGCGTCCGATATCGCCGCCTCCACCGGTCACAACAGCAGCTTTTCCGTCAAATCGTAACATGGTCGCCTCCTCTCAAGACTGCCTTGAATGCGGATGTACTTCCAAAACCCATACTAACATGGATTGGTGAGGTGCGGCGAGGAACAACTACACGGAGGAGCTTTTGCGGAAACTCTCAAAGTTAATGATCAGGTTCAGCAGTATTCCAACAATTGCCGCCAGCGCAAGCCCACCAAGCTCAAAGGTGCCTGTCTGGAACTGTGCGCCGCCTAAACCAAGCACCAGCATGGCCGAGGAAATAATCAGGGGCCGCGGGTCGTCCATGTTCACGCGGGCATCGACCATGTTGCGAATACCTATGGAACTAATCATGCCAAACAGGAGTATCGAGATTCCCCCGATGACCGGGCCGGGTATCCCCGCAATAAGTGCCGTGAACTTGGGAACCAATGAAAGGATAATGGCAAAAACAGCCGCAATCTGCATGACTATAGGGGTGTGCACTCCAGTAAGGGCCACCGCACCGGTGTTTTCGCTGTAGGTAGTGTTTGCCGGGCCACCAAGTAAGGCAGAGATCGATGTAGCAATTCCGTCTCCCAACAGGGTACGGGTTACACCTGGGTCCTTCAGGTAGTCCTTCTTCACTACATTGCCAATTGCAATGACATCGCCAAAGTGTTCTACAACCGTGACAATAGCAATGGGAACCGTCATGAGGATTGCGGTTGTTGAGAAGCGCGGCAGCATAAAGGCAGGCAGGCCGAACCAACCTGCTTCAGCTATGCCTCCAAAATCGACAATGCCCAGTACTACCGACAGCAGGTAGCCAGCAATAAGTGCTACGAGCACAGGCAGCGTTGAGACAAACTTCCAGCCGAACTTCAGCGCCCCCACCTTCACGAACACCGCTACGGCAAAAGTAAAAATTGCAACAGCCCATGCTCCGCCGGTACCAATCGTCTCAACAACCCACTCAGGTGAGTTCACCCCTGCGGCACTGTCTATGGCAACCGGCGCAAGAATGAGACCAATGAGAATAATGATCGGCCCGGTAACGTGCGGTGGAAGAATAAGCTTGAGCACCTCATAGGACACAAAACGAAAGATGAAACCAATTACCAGATACACAAGGCCAGCAACCATGATTCCGCCGGTTGCGTAGGCAATATTGCCTCCAGAAGCCGCCGTGACCGCGAGTATAGGCGGGATGAAAGCGAACGAGCTTCCCAGGAACACCGGCATCTTACCCTTGGTGAAGAGATGAAAAATCAGTGTTCCAATTCCGGCTGCAAACAGTGTTACTCCGATATCAAGCCCGGTAATGATTGGTACCAGAACCGTGGCACCGAACATCACAAAGGTGTGTTGTAGTCCAAGCACAACGGTTTTGGCCTCAATGCGATTCGCCGTTATATTAGATGCATCTGACATGAGTTCCTCCTTGTTTTTGTTTAGCGACAAGCCGCGCACAAATTGTGCCACAGTGTACCGGAAAGGCTGCCTTTATCAAGTTGAGGCAGGCGCTAAATGGCATTTCTTACTGGAAAAGTTTCTCAAAAGTCATAGAATTCCGGTGTATGAATCAGAGATGCCCCATTTCGGCCGGACCTGGTACTGCACCCGGCGCTGGCGCCATACAGCCGAACAGACTCACGGTCGCGCTGGTGCTGCTTCTGGTGCTCCCTGTGCCGCGGCTGCTCGCTCAGACTGGCGGGCCGACCGCCCTTCACTGGGCTGCCGGGCGTGGTCATACCGAGATCGTACGGCTGCTCATAGACAACGGCGCAGAGCTTGAGGCGCCAGACTATCTAGGGCGGACTGCACTGCACGCAGCTCATCGGCATCCGAGTACGGTCCAGGTCTTGTTAGAGGCTGGTGCCAATGTCAACGCACGTGACAGCTTTGGAGCTACGCCCCTGCATATGGGAATACGAGTTCCGGAGACGATCGAGCTGCTCATCACCTACGGTGCGGAGATAGACTCTGCCGATGCGCTCGGGCGCTCACCCCTGGATTTAGCGGTGCGCGGCGGCTCATCGCGGCGGAACATTCGGGTCGTTACGGCATTGGTGGAGGCCGGTGCACGCTGATTTTTGACAAATCGGTAGCCGAATGGCTGCGTTTGCGCTACATTGCAACTCACAATGCGAAAACAATATCCATTCTCGGCGGTAGTTGGGCAGGAAGCGCTCAAAACCGCCTTAATTCTGTGCGCGGTTGACCCTGGAATAGGCGGCGTGCTTATACAGGGGCACAAAGGCACGGCCAAGACCACGACCGTTCGTGGCATTGCCTCACTCATTCCCGGAATCAAGGTGTACTCTGGCTGCCGCTTTAACTGCGACCCGAACGAGCCTGCGGAGCTGTGCGATGTATGTGCGCGCGCGCATTCTGAGGACGTATCAGCCCATGGAACCGGTACAGCTGGCTATCCGGAGCTTGTCACCGTACCCAGCCCGGTTGTAAACCTGCCGCTCAACCTTACCGAGGACCGCTTGGTGGGCAGCATGGATGTGAGTGCGGCTTTGTCCCGCGCGGAACGGCGCTTTGAACCCGGTTTGCTTGCGGCTGCCCATAGGGGAATTCTCTATGTCGATGAAGTAAATCTTCTGGCGGATCACCTTGTCGATATGCTCCTGGATGTTGCGGCATCTGGAGAGAACATCGTGGAACGTGAGGGAATGTCGCATCGACACCCTGCGGAGTTCATTCTTGTAGGCACCATGAACCCGGAGGAAGGCGAACTACGACCACAGTTTCTGGACCGGTTTGGGTTGTGCGTTCAGGTGAGTTCGGTACGCGATATCGAGTCCCGGCGAGAGATTGTGCGCCGCAGGCTGTCCTTTGAGCACGACCCCGAGGCCTTTGCCCTGGAGTACTCGGACGCGGAAGATCTCATTCGACGCCAGATTTCCATGGCCCGATCTCGTCTGGCGGCGGTGCATATCGCCGAGGAAGCCTGGGATTTCGCGGTTCGCGTTGCGGTAAACGCCGGTGTGCAGGGGCACCGAGCGGAACTCACCATCATGAAAACTGCTGTAGCCCTGGCGGCGTTCCTGGAGCGCGACGAGGTACGGCTGCGCCATGTGAGTGAGGCCGCGCGCCTTGTGTTGCCTCACCGCATGAAAAGCTCTCCTTTTGCCGACGAAGAGCAAACCATTGCCGACATCGACGACCTCATAGCAGGGGCGGCGGGCGAGGATGCCGTTCAGACGCGTATCGTGGAAGACGAGAACGGGTCACAGGCTGAAGACCAGGGCGGATCCGAGGATACTGGGGCTGGCGATCCGAACGCTGTCGACTGGGCTCCGTCCGAGGATGGAATGTACGATATCGACGCTATGGCTGTTCCTGGCCCGAACGCAGCTGGCGGCATAGTGTTTCAGTTCCTGGAAAAAAAAAATTCACAAAAGCACCGGCGCCCAGCGCGGTTGAAATAGACCTTTCCTTTTCCGGTATGGAACGGGTTGCTTCTCGAAGCGCCAAGCGCGGGGCTTCCGGGCTTGGCAGTTCCGGGCGACGCGTGGGCGTGGAGCCTCTGCCCGCCGGGTCAAGTTTCACCGGGGTTGTCCCGGCAGCTACACTGCGGGCGGCCGCTTTCAGAGGCCAGACCCGGCCGGAGCGACAGGATATCCGGCGTGCCGTTCGCAGAGCCCCGGTGAGTGCAGTGGTCGTGTTTGTGCTGGACTGTTCCGACTCCATGCAGACCGAGGCGCGCATAACTGCGGCACAGGGAGCGGTTATTGGCCTTTTGGCGCCCATTTACCAAAGTCGCTACGAGGTCGCGGTTGTTGTGTTTCAGGAAGAAGAGGCAAAAACCGTCTTACCTGCTTCTCGGAGCGTGGCGCGTGCGCGTCAGGTGTTGAACTCGCTCTGGATTGGCGGGGCAACCCCGCTTGCGCAAGGACTCTTAGAGGCCAGACGCGTGGCGCGAACCGTGCGGGCCAAGGCTTCTGGAGTTGAAGCGTTGCTTGTCCTGCTCTCCGATGGTGAGTCCAACGTTCCCCTGCAACCCGGCGGCAGTATTGCACGGGAGCTCGACGAGATTACCAGTTTGCTGCAGGCTGAACGGATTCGTGTTCTTGCGGTGGACAGTGGTTCAGGTCGGGAAGGACAACGCAACCTGCAGCGAATTGCCGAAGGTACCGGTGGTAACTACCTGCGACTGGAGAGAATGCGTGCTCAGGGGGTCTACAAGGCCGTCATGCACGCGATCCGCTAATGCTGATTCAGGTCGATTCAGCCTCAATTTTTTGATTCTCTGTACTGTATCAAGCTGCTCAACCATTTGCCACTGTGGAGGTATTCGGATAGTATGGAGCGAAATTCTTAAAGCACACAGGTGGTTCAAAACATGATATTAACAGTCGGACTATGGGCGGCGGCAATTGGAGGTGTGGTTTCACTTCTTTTTGCGGTCGTGCGTACCAAATGGATCTACAAACAAACCCTGGAAGAGGGTGACCTCAAGCGAATCTCGGGATACGTGACCGAGGGCGCCATGGCATTCCTCAGCCGCGAGTATCAGGTACTCATTCCGTTTGTCCTGATCGTGGCAGCCTTTCTGGCGGTGGCGAATACCGGTTTCATCCGGCTGCAGGCAGCCGCCTTTGTTCTTGGCGCGTTTGCCTCGGGGCTTGCCGGGTTTATTGGAATGCGTGTTGCAACCGCGGCAAACTCCCGCACAACTCATGCCGCTCTTCAGGGGCCAAACGCCGCGCTCAAGGTCGCCTTTTCCGGTGGTACCGTTATGGGTATGAGTGTGGTTGGGCTGGTACTCATGGGCGTGGTAACCGTGCTTGGTGGTAGTGTGTTCTTCCTTGGATCAGATCCCGATACCCTGCGCTTTACTATTCTTCCTATTCTTTCGGGCTTTTCACTTGGTGCAAGTTCTATTGCGCTGTTCTCACGTGTTGGTGGTGGTATCTTCACCAAGGCCGCCGATGTCGGCGCCGACCTTGTCGGCAAGGTTGAGGCCGGAATCCCAGAGGACGACCCTCGTAACCCTGCGGTTATTGCGGACAATGTTGGTGACAACGTAGGTGACGTAGCTGGAATGGGTGCCGACCTTTTTGAGTCCTTTGTAGGGTCGCTGGTTGGTACCATGATCCTGGCGCTTACGGTTACCGGGGGTGAAGGAATACAGCTCCGGCTTCTGTCCTTTCCGCTCATTCTGAGCGCCATTGGTGTGGTAGCCTCGATCATTGGTGTTCAGTTTGTGCGCACCAAGCCGGGTCAATCCGCTCAGGTTGCGCTCAACACCGGTACCTTTGGTGCGGCAATCCTGGCTGCTCTCATGTCCATTCCGGCCATCTTCTGGGTACTTGGCGGGCAGACCTTTTACTCCGGCTCTGGGCCCTGGCATCTGTTTTTCACGACTGTTATCGGCCTTGCGGCTGGTGTCGCTATTGGACTCCTCACCGAGCTGTTCACCGGTACCAATACGCGTCCGGTTAACGCAATTGTTAAGGCCTGTGAAACAGGCGCCGCCACGACCATTATCACCGGAATAGGAATGGGGATGCTCTCCAGCGTGTTCCCCATTTTAGTGATTGGAGCGGCGATCTTCGGTAGCTTTGCCCTCGCTGGACTCTACGGAATTGGTGTTGCTGCACTCGGTATGCTGGTAACTCTTGGTATACAACTTGCCGTCGACGCCTACGGGCCTATTGCAGACAATGCCGGTGGACTTGCTGTTATGGCAAACTACCCACCCGAGGTTCGCGAAATTACCGACGAACTCGACGCGGTAGGAAACACCACCGCAGCCATTGGTAAGGGTTTTGCTATCGGTTCTGCCGCTCTTACTGCGGTGATTCTCTTCACGTCTTTTCGTGAGCAGTCCGGTGCGGGTGAGATTGACCTTATGTCTATTCCAGTACTGGTTGGTGTCTTTTTTGGCGCAGTCATTCCCTACCTTTTCAGCGCGCTCTCAATGAACGCAATTGGAAAGGCCGCTTTCGCTATGATTGAGGAAGTGCGACGCCAGTTCCGAGAGAAGCCAGGAATCCTTCTGGACACCGAGAAGCCTGACTACAGCCTTTGCGTAGACATCAGCACCAGGTCGGCGCTCCGTGAAATGATGCTCCCCGGAGTGATTGCAGCAGCAACGCCGGTGCTTGTCGGTTTCACAGGTGGAATCGACATGCTCATTGGCCTTCTGGTTGGTGTAACAGCATCCGGTGTGGTTCTGGCGATATTCATGTCCAACGCCGGTGGTGCCTGGGATAACGCCAAGAAAATGATTGAGGCGGGCGCAAGTGGTGGTCGTGGATCGGCGGCTCACAATGCCTCGGTTGTTGGTGATACCGTGGGTGATCCTTTCAAGGACACCGCCGGTCCCTCGTTGAACATTCTTATTAAGCTAATGGCTGTAGTAAGTCTGGTGATTGCACCAATGCTACAACGCTACTGGGGGTAATTGAAACTATGAGTGACGATAAACACCTTTATCTGATTTTGCATCCGAATCCGTCCTTGGTTGGGTCTCAGTACAGTCCGGAACAGTTCGCCCGGCATTACGTGGCTGGTTCTACTCGCCACTACGACGGCAAGGTGATCTTTGCCGAGGTCGACCCAAGTTTCCGGCATCCCTATTTCCCAATAGATGAAGCGATGAAAGAGCTGGTCCCTCACGAGGACGGCCGGCCAAAGGCGACCAAGTTCATCTCGGTGTACCGTGTGCTTGAGCACATTGATATTGAGAAGATCAACAAGGTGTACTTAACCTCGCCTGAGGCTGCATGTCTTGAGCTTGTGCCGGATGATCCGGACCAGATTCAAACCAGGGCCGCCGGTGTGTTGCGGGTCTTTGCCGAGATAACCCCGGTGCGTATGCTGGTACTCAGCAAGCTCAACATCATGGAGTTTGGCGACTCAATTACCGACGCAAGCAGCACCAAAAGTGTTCCGACTCTGTTCTATACTCAGCTTGAGTTTGACACAGAAGCATTTCTGAGTGACTTTGAGGTCAACCCGCTTATGCAGCCTCCTATTCCTGGCTTGCACCCCTCCAAGCTGCGAGATGCTATTGTCGACCTCAAGATAAAGCATGCGAAGATCTCAAAGGGCCTGGCGCTTGACAGCACCTTCAACCGCATTCCGTATCGACTCATACGGCATGGGTT
>PXEI01000152.1 GCA_003564775.1 Spirochaetaceae bacterium | reverse complement strand
TGGAAAACTACGGAACTGTACACATGGGAAATGTTGTCTGGGCGCATCTGCGGGGCTCCTTTTAGCACTTTGTTTTACGACGCGGCAATCTGGGGTGCAAATCACGTCTTTCTCTTACTAATTCACACTATACCAAAAATGAATGACTGATGTAAGGTAATTGTTGAAAGCGCAGAGGGGCCGTACTCCGCTGCCTGTTCAAGTTTCTTGATGTATGGAACTGACCCGATTTCGTAGACATAGGCTAAGCCGTTTTTAGCTTATACTCCAACGGTGTGAGATATCCAAGACACGAGTTCCGCCGGATCCGATTGTAGAACAGTTCGATGTACTCGAAGATTGCCTGCTGCGCTTCTGCGCGCTCGCAGTACACATGGTCTACGATGAGCGCACTCTAAAGAGTCTTGAAGAAAGATTCAGCCGGTGCGTTGTCCCAACAGTCACGCTTGAGACTCATGCTTTGCACAAACCCATGGCGTCTCACGGCAGGCCGCCAGCCATAGTTTATTGCCCGGTACCAGGCATCAACAGTATAATTCCACTTCCCAAAACCCAACGTCGGAAACCGCAAAGGTTGTGATAGTTCCTCATGTTGCGGCAATGCCGGGGGCAGTCGGAATGCAGTCTTCTACATCCCAAGCACCTTGAGAAACTCTTGTCCCGCTTGATCCAGGTCGCCATCGATCCTGAACGTTGAACACTTCACGGTCACTGAATCACCGACTGGCACCCCACCTGCGTCACTGACGAGCGTTGGATACACGAGCCACGCGGTATCAACCCCAAACTCAGTCGCATACGCGACAGCCTGATATAGATCGCTTTCGGAGACGCGTTCGCCAACCTTGTACTTTGTATCGAGCACGGCTATAGCTCTACGCTCCGGTTTAGACGTGTAGAGCACCAAGTCCGGAACCATTCTATAACTCGATGTACCTAATTTCCGCGACGGGTGTATCGATAGCTCGTATGGACTTGGCAGATTCTGTTGCAACCAGCACGCAACGAAGTTCTCATAGAGCAACGGCATATTCACCAAGAACGGAACACCCAATCCATGAAGAGATCCTGTTAGCGATGGCCCTGCAAACTCTACGAAGAAACGACCAAGTGCGTGTAGAGGCCTGTAGTGCATATTGAGTCGATCGTATCGTTGTTGAGAATAGGTGCGAGTTTGCTGTGGTTCTACGGCAACCGATTGCATCAGATACCGCGCTACTGCTACAGCCCGCATTCGTGTTTCTTCCCTTATTGCGCAGGAGCGAAAGATCGCTACAAGAGACCAAAGAAGAAGACGATTGTGCATATTGTCGGCTTCATGTTCCTCATAACGGCACGGTAAAGAGGGGCTCCATGACCTGGACAGATGTCTACCAAGGTCAAGTCTTCCACGCACTGTCCGTAGTTGCTCAGAGTGCGCACGATATGAACGGTACAGTCCAAGAGCCATGAGTCGCCGAATACGCATGATAAAGACATCAGCTAACCGGGAGTAGAGCTCGTCAAGATATGAAAGCTTCGTGGTTTGACTCCAGTCGAACTTCAGGTCGATACCGAAAGCGATTTCCCACATCCAAAAAATGTTTGCGATTGGGGTCTTCGGGCGCAACTCGACAGTCGTACCGTCGCTCAATACCAACACTCCCGCTTGTGACTCGGAGTTCAGAACTACTTCATCCTCGTTATTCCCCCCGAGTCGTACGGTACAACGTATACCGAACTGATCCCGCAGCTCCCGTAGGATCTCCGCGGAAAGGGAATTCCGTGGGAATACGATATCCTCATGCTCACGCAGCACGAGCGTTTCAACACTCACTTCACTATCCTGCGGGGGTAATCCGCGAGGCTATTGAGTACCAACGGAAGGGCTCTATTGCCTCACGCCGATCAAAGAAGTACTCCTCAAGATACGGGAGAATCTCAGTCTCCCATATGAGCTGAAGATGCTGATTCAACTGTTCATGCATGAAGAAGGATATACCTAACGAGTAGTCCGGGTCGTCAATCAGCCTATTCACTTCTTCCAGTACCGAAACTAGGCCAGCAACATCAAGTCCGCGTTGTGCGTGATAGTTACGCAGCACCTCAAAATTTGGATCAAGCCTAAGAAAGGCGAACCGACGACGCAACGCGTGGTCTACCAAGGCTATTGAGCGATCTGCAGTGTTCATCGTTCCGATCACGAACACGTTCTGAGGTATCTTGAACATCTGGCCGCTCGGGAGAGAAATCAATTTGTTGCGGTATTCGAGCAAGTACATCAGCTCCCCGAAGACTCGAGCCAGATTTGCCCTGTTGATTTCATCAATAATGAAAACACACGGTGATTCAGCATTTAATTGGTCGGCCTCCTGACAGAAATCCACAAAGCGACCGTTCTTTGTCGGATAATCCAGACCGCCACCGGAATGCCGCTCCGGTCGTATGCCTTCCATAAACTCTTCATACGTGTACGCCGGGTGAAACTGGACAGTGCCAATCAACCCAGTTTTCTCAGACACCAACAATCGAGCTAAGCGCTCAGCGATATAGGTTTTCCCAGTCCCCGGAGGACCGTAGAGCACAACCTGGCGCTTGCGCTCGAGAGCTGCTCGCCACAATTCAACTGTTGAATCTCCTATCCCAGTGTCTACGGAAAAATCCGCCTTCGTGTATTTTTCATAGGGCTCAAGTAACGCGGATACATCCTCTCCTTCCCGAAGAAGCAGGTAATCCTTTATGAGGTCTATAGGATCTTCTGATGTAGACAGCAACACGAGTGGATACAGTTGTGTCCACACGTCGCTTATGGTTGCAACTATCTCCTCATCAGATCTTTGTAAGAAAGTTTCCTTATCGAGTTCCACCGATACTGTCGCGCCGAACTTTCCCGGGTCATTGAAGTACGCATGCCAACGATAGTCTTCTTGATCCTCGCCCTCGCCGAAAACCCAGCCCAGGTCTTCAAGCCCGCTTTCGAACATACGAGCCAGCTGTTGTCCGTATCGAGTAGCATTCTGAAGATGTCTTTCATGGGGCCTGCCAGCATAACTCCCTATGGAGAATCCTATACGCACCCGCTCGTGATTTACCCAGAGGAATAACTGAGCGTCCGATATTCGCTTCCCTTCTTTCGGGTAGATCGCGCCCCAATAGTGCGAGTGTGCACCACCTCGACCGTAATCGTTTTTCGGTATGCGAGAAAACACGTTCCGAGTAAGCTCCATTGTCTCCGAGATCGAGTCAGGTAGTGTCTCGGTAGCGTTGGAGAATAGCATCTTAAATGGGTCTTCCAACTGGGAGACGTACTCTTCTTTGCGCTGTGAATAGGTTGCAGCGTATGGGCTTTCCTCAAGTAGTGCGAGTAAATCGAAGGCCCGCCGTCCAATGCTTGAGTGAACAACTGGCCGTTCCACCGCTTCAAAACCGCCTTCCAGCAGTCGGTCGCGCTTTTCTGAAACAAGGACAGCTTCCATGATCGCGTGGTTGTGATAACGTCCAAACGGACTGCGTTTCCAATCCGAAAACATCTCCACTAACGAAGGCAAGTGCTGGCTCATGATCGATGGAAGTTCGCTGAGAGCGTCTGTCGCTGCAATTCCTGTAGCTTCGACAAAGCCAAATCCGGCGGCTGCTCCAGCCATGACGGAGTACCGAGCCGACAGAACAGCTTCCAATTCTGACCACTTTTGCCGATCCACCAGCAGAAGTATGTGGCTGAGTTTGCCGTTCTTTCCCTCGATACCAAAAACCAACACGTTGCCGTAGTTCAACCGGAGTCGACGTTTACTTCCTTTCCGATACCAGGTTAATGCAATCATGGGATCATCTGGATTCGTGATATTTAGCTGGTGTGAAGCGTACGCGAAGAGATCCAGCAGCTTTTCGGCATTCTCTCTGGTTCCGAAAAGGTCGGTGAAGTCTTTCGATAGTTCTCTGTTCTCGTCCCTCATTGGTTATCGCCTCTCTTGTCTCTCATCATTACCCAACATGCTTATTATGAGAGTTTCGACTCTCACGCTCTACCTCATACTGTAGCAAAAGTCTCAATGTGACAAATGCTATGCTTGCCCCACGGTCAACGCGATTGAATCCGACGCTGCGGAAAGCTACACGAAGTATGGAAACGAAAATGGCAGAGGTAACGGAACGACCTCGCAAGACTGTCGGTTACCAATTTCTATACTCCGCACCGCAACGCTTCGCCCCTCCGCCAGGAAAAACTCCTCTTCATCAAGCAACTGGGGGAAGTCCGGGTGGTGGGGATAGACCAACACGCCTCGTTCGCAGCCATAGGCAACGAGGTAGGCCTGCATCTGATACAGGTCGGCCTGCGAGATTCCGTACTTCTCGGTGCCGGAGTGGAGCGACGCTCGCAAAAGCTTCCACTTGGCATCAATCACAACAGTCGTCTCGCCGTTGGCCACCAGCACGAAGTCCGGTTTCAATTGGAACCAGTTCTTGTTCTGAAAGGTGGTGAGATAGTGTTCGGTGCTCTGCCGCTTGAGAGTCAGCTCAGTGCCGGACACCGCAGATTGAAGGTACGTCTCCACCCACCGCTCAAACAGCTTTTCACACGGGAAAACCAATGCGGGCATGGACTGGTCTCCAAGTACGCCGGTTGGACTTGTCATCTCAATAATCAGTGCAATCCATGGCTTGACGTGACGGTAGTAGTTCAGGTTCCGGTCTTGTGACCAGCGCCGGAAGTCTTCACGCGGCACGGAAGATGTGGGAACGTGGGCAAGCCGATCATACATCTCACTCAATGTGCTTCGGAGTTCCGGGTTAGTTGTCCAGCCGCGCAGTTGCTCCACACTCCAGCGTAGGAGTCTGTTCTCCGGCCGGTCGGCGGAGAACTCATCGTACTCACATACCAAGCCGTCGGTAACTCCTCGAAAGCCGCGCAGTTGCTCATTCCACACGATCCTGCCGCGTACACTCTGCCGCTTCTCCCGGTGGCTACGAAAGCCGGAACGCATACCTCGTCGCAGCAAGGTGTTCAGTTCAATAATGTAGAGTTGCATGAGCTGCTCAAGCAGCGGCGTGTTTGATGCAAGAGCATGACTCCCTCCAAGCTCAAGCCCGCGTGCAAGCTTATACCAGTTGAGAATGAGCGCAAGCAATGTGCTCCGCGCGCCCGATACGTTTTGTTCATCACTCAGGACGCTTGTCTTGGGCAGAATCTCAAGCACCGTGCCTGAGGGAAGCACGATAACACCAACGAAACCACGCGTCCTAAAAACCGCGCCAGCAGGTGTTGCTCTAACGGTGAGAATCCCTGCATCCTCACCCTCGGCACCCTGGCAGAGAGAGAATAGTGCGTCGGTGTCCCGGCTCGACGACAGTTTTGGTATAT
This sequence comes from Spirochaetaceae bacterium, assembly GCA_003564775.1. Classification (GTDB taxonomy): domain Bacteria; phylum Spirochaetota; class Spirochaetia; order DSM-27196; family SLAA01; genus SLAA01. The sequence continues at coordinate 2,656 of PXEI01000152.1, read as the reverse complement.
TCTGGTGCTCAACGACGGTAATGACCGTAGAACTCACAAGCCCGCATCCTCGTAGATGCCGATGTAGAACGCTGGCACGGCCAAGACGCGCGGGTTAACCCGGTATCTTTCTCCGGCGGTATGTTCTTTCCATCCAAGATCAACGCTACTGACCTTGGTCAGTACGCCCTCCTCGTAGGAAGACTCGAGCACCATTGCTATGCGCGAAAGATCGTCAAAGAAGTACTCCTGCAGCAGCGGTACAATCCGGTGCTGGAAGGCATTGCGTAGCCCCGTCACATCTCCCACATCCATGAGCCAGGCGTGCCCAATTAAGTGATCGCGGTCAATCAGTGCTTCTATGCGCGCGTTGATTCGCTCAAGCAAACGACGGAGGTCTATGCCGTCCTCAGTCTCTTGCAGCAAGGAGGCTTCCGGAAGCATTTCCTCAAACTCAAAGCGCCTGCGAAGTGCGGTATCCAGCGCTGCAAGAGAGCGGTCGGCAGTGTTCATGGTTCCCACGATATGTAGGTTCGGCGGTAGTGCGAACCTTTCATGCGAGTACGGCAGCTGCACCCAGGTCTCTTGACGCTCACCAATGCGCTTGTCAGGCTCGATTAGGGTAATGAGCTCACCCAGCACCCGCGAAACATTGCCACGGTTGATCTCATCAATTACGAGTACGTACTCCTTGCGCTGTTCCTCAACAGCACCCTCCGCCGGTACCTGGTGTGCCGCCTCGTACGCTTTCATGTGCTGGTACATCAATAAGTAGTAGGTTGCATGCTGCTGAGCCAATCCGCTTAGCTCTTCTAGTTCTTTCACTTCTTGCCGTGAGGAGACCCGTGCTTTGTACATGGCAATGAGATCTGAGAACTTCATGCGAATACCACCTTGGTGGCGATTCCATGCCTCACCTGTATAGCGGAAGGCTCCTTCATCAACCTCCATGACATAGACCTTGTCGTTTATTCGGTACTCACCTTCATCCAGGCGCTCTCTTACATGATCAGCAAAGTCGGCAAGCACCTGCTCAGCCGTCCGCTCGGTGGCTAGCTCGGTCACACTCTTACGAGAGTTTTCGTAGTTTTTGCGCGCTCGCTCAGCCATACGTCGAAACACGCCGGGCACCAAGCGGTATGCAAGATCGGCAGACTCTTCCTCCGACAGACTTGGGCGAATACCTTCAACAAAGTCTTCATAGGAAAAGGACTGATGAAAGGTTACAAACTCAATCTGCGCCGCACTCCCCTGCTGTAGCTCCCTGTAGCGCTCCCGGTCTGCTGCGCTTTGCTTTACCGAGGGGTCTCTGCCGTCAATAATCGCTAAGGAGTGGTTCACCACCGAGTAGGTCTTCCCGGTTCCAGGAGGCCCGTACAGAATCAAGTTCTTCGCCATGCGCCGACGAGAGTCGCCACGCGCCTCGCCGCCAGCTGAATCGGCAGTATACCCAGATGCTGATTCATGCACGCTCTCAACAGATTCCTCACCTTGCTCAGCGCGCTCAATACGAGCATCCGCTATCTTCTTGAGCCGATTAAACGCCTTTTTCTCCAAGGCTAAGTTGGTACCTTGTTTTCCGAACGGGGCACCAGCGAGCTTTGGATCACGGTCCAGATCTTTTTTGAGAATAGGCATTGCATGAAGGTTAAGGTCTACCTTGACAGCAACTCTCGGCTTCGCACCATCGTCAGCTTCTCCGCGTTGATAGCGCTCGGCGCCTTCGACATCGGGCACCTCTTCTACTTCCGAGGTCACTGTTCCAACTCCGTACACACCGGACTGAGTTCCGGTGACATACAGCACAAACTTATCACCAGGGGTGATATCTGCCGCATGCTGGTTGACCGTCCATACCTCTACGTCTTCATTGGCAAGTGCGGCAAACACGTCCCACTGGTCAGGGTTGGCATTGAACACCCAGTAGTTGGTCACGCTCTTGAGCCAGGCTTGGTGAGAAACTTCAACGAACCCGGATTGTCCATACTGAGACCGGTAAGCGGCCAGAGCTTTCTGATAAACAGCATAACTAAAAGGGCTCTCCAACTTGTGGCCCAAACAAGTCATCATCACCGCGTCTACCGATAGGAACGCGGTTGGGTTCAACCAAAAGAGGCCCATGGTCAGGTTCTTGTTTACATGTGGAATGCCAAGACATCTGTCAAAGCTCTCCGCCGAGACACTCCCGTTAACGGCGTCTGCGGCAATGTCCCACAACGCTTGTATATGCCAATCCTCTCTGTTGATGGCGTAAGGAAAGAACCATGATTTAATATTGTTGACCACCGGTATTCCGTCAAAGTCCGAAGGTACGTCTGCGGTGACGTTCAAGAAGCGTTTCACTTCACGACAAATAGCTAAGCGCCCTGCTTCAGTCGTTCCCCGGTTAAAGTTTGCAAAGAAGGTAAACGGGTCAATGTCCGCAAGTGGAACATCAGCGCCGGAGGCGTCCTTGTCGGTCAATCTTACAGTCTTGTGCCCACGCTGTTCCACTTCGCGAAGAAACTCAAGCAGCTGCGCCCGTCCGCGCTCAGTCTCGTAGTCCATGAGTTTCTGCGCGGTTTCAATGTAAAAGTCTGTCCATGTGAACTGTGACATTTCCAGGTTTCCTCCTTGCCTATCGAGACAGATTCGATGGTCGAACACGTGCAGCTGGCCTCATAATGTGAGCGCATTT
>PXEI01000086.1 GCA_003564775.1 Spirochaetaceae bacterium | reverse complement strand
TATGAGCGGTGCCGTTCGCTGCTCCATCGGAAAGCGAGTCAAAATCAACCGGCGACAGTCGCCGCAACGAGTCTCGCAGCCGGTGGGCAACAAGCAAGGCCTGTTCGCTATCGGTTTCCGGCAAGAGAATTACGAACTCATCGCCACCAAAACGGCAGCCTTCATCACTTTTGCGCAGAGTTTCGCGAAAAGCCTCGCCTACCGCCTGGAGCACAATGTCTCCCGCGGCGTGGCCGTAACAGTCGTTAAGTTGTTTGAAGTAGTCGATATCGATCATCATCACCGAAACCGGTGTTTCATTCCGTTTGGCAAGTGCAATGCGATGTGAGGCCAGGTGTTCAAAGGCACGTCTGGTAGAAAGACCGGTTAATGAGTCGGTCATCGCCAAGGCCAGGGTCTCGTCGTACAGCCGCGAGGCCCGAAGCGCAACCGCCACTTGATCAGAGAACGCCCGGAGGAGCTCCATTTGTCGCTCGTCAAGCGCCTGCCCACCATCGGTACACAGTTCAAGTCTACCTATGTGTTCATCCTGCGACACCAGGTCAAAAGATATATCGCCTGGAGCATCACTCCCGCCGACGAGACGCACCGCCTCGTCCTTTAACATATAGACACCGGCGCTGCGGTAGGGAATTACTCTGCGCGCCTGTTCAAGAACCGCCTCAATGGCGTCCTCCACACTCATTGCCGAGGCCAGAATAATGCCAACCTGCCTGAGTGTTTCGGCCTCCTCAGCTCGGCGTTCGGCAGCTTCACGAGCGGCTGCAAGCTGCAGCTCCAGCTCTTTTCGATGGGTGACATCCATGTCACGCCCCACATAGACCGCTGCGGAGTTATGTGCATCTCGCGAGACTACCGTGACCGAGGAGTGAATCCAGCGCCACGACCCATCATGCGCGCGCATACGGAACTCACCGCTTAACCCATCTACATCGCCCCGCACAACCTCCTCGTAGCGGTTGCGCACTGCGGGTCTGTCGTCGGGATGTACCAACTGCATCCAGTGGTCGCCAAAAAACTGTGCATCCTCATAACCAAGATCGCGCCAGATCTCGTTAGCTATACTGACATTGTTCTTGAGGTCGCGCAGGAAGAACCCCAGCCTCTTGAGGGCAGGTAGGATTGCTCGAGGCAGAGTAGCATCAACTGAAGGAACGTGAAGGTCAGAATCAGGGTTGTCTCGGAACGCTTGGGAACCGTTTTCCATATGCACTTTTCCTAATGGCTAGCCAGGATCAGTTTTTTCTACTATGTTTATGGTACGCGCGCCGAGGCATGAGGTCAAGTTACGGTTTTCCAGCCAAACACGAATTTTTCGGTTTTCAACAAAGAAGAGATTCGTTACATTGTCCTAACTAGAAAGTACAGGATGGACATTATGGAAAACAATGCCATGCGGAAAGTTTTTACGAGACAAGACATTGACCAGATGGAGAAGACACCCCGTCTCAACCTGGTGAATAGTTGCGTTGGCTACAAATCTGCAAATCTTATTGCATCCCGGACTGCGGATGGCAAGGTAAACCTTGCAATGTTCGGGAGCATTATCCATATCGGGAGTGAACCTCCACTCCTTGGTTTTATGCAGCGGCCAAGCTCTAAGCCTCGTGATACCTACTCCAATATAAAAGAGTTCGGCTGGTTTACCGTGAACCATGTCAGTACCGCCATGATCCAGGACGCCCACCACACATCGGCCCATTACGACTCCGATGAGTCTGAGTTTGACCATACATCGCTTGATGAAGAGTACGTTGACGGCGTTGAAGTGCCGTTTGTTGCCGAAAGCCCGGTGCAGCTCCTGTGCCGGTTCCAAAATGAGTACTCCATCCAGGAAAACGGGGCCGTCCTCATGGTGGCAGCTATAGAGATGATACGGGTCGATTTCGGACTCATGGGCAATGATGGCTGGTTGCGGTTGGACAAGGGTGCGGTAGTGGCCGTGAACGGGCTTGACGGCTACGCGCTTCCGCGAATGGTCAACCGCTTCTCCTATGCTCTTCCCGGCAAACCCAGCGAGTCACTGCTCGTCCACAACGGGAAGAATGGAGACGATCTCCCCCGCCAGATTGCCGACAGCGAAACCGCTTCGTGACGCCTACCTCAGACCCTCGGTAGACACCACCGCACCGAGACTCACGCTGTAGGTATTGAGCCAGTTCACGGTGTAGTCTTTCGGATCTTCATTGGCCGCACCACCTCCCAGGTAGCGCAGGCCCAGAAAGGCATCAAGTTCAGGGCTCACCCTGTATCCGGCACGCAGGCTTGCATCGAGCAATGCGCCCACGGTGTCGTTGTCGCTTCCGTTCAGGAAACTAATTGGGGCATAAATGCCGTCGGCCTCCATACCCAGCCAGAACCCGTGCGGCAGCTCATAACGCGCCCGCACCTTGATGAGCGGCACCGGCCCGGTACCAGCCGAGCGGTAGAACCCCGAGGCGGGCTGACCGTCGTTGGCCGAGCCACGCGCCTCAAACTCAGTATTTGCGTTGCGAATTTGCAACGAGCCTCCCGCCTCGACCCACCAGTTGTTCCCATGAAGGAATCGATACAGATAACTCAACCGATAGAATGGAAAACTATAGAGCAGGCGCAAACTATCGCCGGAAAAGGACTCTCCGTCTACCTCAAGCCCTGCAGGCATCTCCACTCGTGTCTCGATCTCCAGCGGCTGGTAGAGAAATATAGCGGTGTGGCGCCTGTTGATCTCAAGCTCTGCAGATACGCGTGTGAACGGAAAGAGCACATCCTGGCCTCCATCCTTGTGGTACAAAAACGCCGGGTCGGCTTCGTTGTACCGGATACGGTGGTCGATCACCCCAAGAAAGCCCGCTTCTGCTACAAGACGAACCAGCACAGGTGAGTCCTGCCGGGTGCCAGCCGCATGCTGCTCGGGCGCAGAGTCGGTGTCGCGAGCGTACACCGGTACCGGGCCGAACAAACTTGTAGTTCCAATGGGTGCCGCCAACACAAGAACGAGCGCCAACCAGAGCGGCGAGCAACTGGCCGAAAGATGTAGTGTTCTCATCCCACCAAAGTACCGCGCACGGCGTGAAAAGTGAAAAGAACTTGGCGCCAAGTTTTGAAGGCCCGTGGTAGAATTATGGGTATGAGTGTCGTTGCGTGTCGTAGTCGTGTGTGGCGCATTCACATCCTCCCGTCACGGAAAGCAAGCACGTTCGTTCTTGCTGTGTTTGTCACCATAGCTACGTTCGCTCCTTTCATACCGGTCCATCTTGGTGCGCAGGAGAACTGGTCAGGCGACTGGGTGCAGTTCACCCTCACCGGGCAGGCATTCATGCCGCGTTGGGGTGCTTCCTCGGTTCTGGAGGCCGAAGATGTACTGAGGTCGTCTCGTTACGGGCCGGAAAAGGCGCTGGATCGAAACCCCGCAACCGCCTGGGTTGAAGGCGCACCCGGAGCCGGTATCGGAGAGAGCTACTTCCTTGGCGTAGAGCATGTTCCGGAGGCACTCGGGTTTATCAACGGCTATGCGCAGAACACCAACCTCTTTTATCGGAATCACCGAGTTAAGGAGTTGCGCGTTCACGTCTTTGCCGGTCTTATGGTAGATGGGTATGCAACAGAGATTGCGGAGTACTATGACTCACGTCCGCTGATTGATCCGGTGTCAATACGCCTGAGCGACACCATGCAACCCCAGCGAGTCAAGCTTCCGGTAGATAGATCCTTCATCCACTCACGCATGAGAGCTTTCCGCGACTCTGTAGATGTCCGTGAGTGGAACTTCCCGCAAGCGGAAGCCATGGGTCTGGACGGAAGTGAGAACCTTCGGCTGCATTTCCGCTACATTGTACAACTTGAGATTGCAGATATCTACCCTGGGAGTACCTGGGAAGACACCTGCATCGCCGAACTCTGGCCGGACTACGGCACGGGAACTGAAATCTCGGTGTCGTCCAACATGCGTTCCTTGCTTGTAACACAGGAGAACGGCGGACAGATTCCGACCTACGCCGACATCAGGTACGTTATTTCTCTGCTTGACGCAAGCCCAGACAAGGAGTGGGCACTGATCCTGCAGGAACCGGCCTATCTGGAAGTAGGAGAACGTGCAAGCAGCCGCTACACCGTTATTCACACTCCAACAGGGTGGGATATTGGCCCCCAGCTCTTTCCGGAGGGGACTCAACTTGGAACGGACCTGTTCCCGCTTGGCTTCATCCACGAGGAAGGCCGCACATACCTGGAGTACGAGAACCTGAGACAGGAAGGGACATCCGGGACGCTCGGGCGGGTGCCCTGCACCCTCTACTCCGTAGATTACGAGTAATCAACTCCAATTTGGCGGCGGATCTCGTCCATAGTTTCCATTATTTTAATGCTTTCGCTGAGGGGCATAACCGGACTCTCGGCAATGCGCGCGTGAATACATCGCTCTACCTCAAGCGCCTGAAACTGCATGCCGCGGCCTTCAATCTTGCGGGTGTACTGCTCCACCACCGCGCCCGACTGGTCGTACAGCGTGAAGCCGGTTTGGTTGTACCACACGGACTCAATCTCAATACGGCCCTCACTTCCAATAACCGCGGCTGTGTTCGGCCCGGCAGCCATAAAACCGCAGTGAAGCGAGGCCTGCGCGCCCGAGTCGTACTCCAGAATCACGGCAGTTAACTCGTCTACCCCCTCCTCGGTGAGGGTTCCCCGCGCGGTTACCACCTTTGGTTGGCCAAAAATGCTGCTTGCAAAGGAGATCAGATACACGCCCAGATCCAGCAGGGCGCCGCCACCCAGAGCCGGGTCGTGGAGCCTCACCGCCTTGGCGCGGGGAATGTACTGATTATGATCGGCAAGCAGTACGCGTGGAGTCCCAATTGCGCCATCATGAATGAGTTCCATGACGCGAATCATGCTTGGCAAAAAACGGGTCCACATAGCCTCCATGACAAACAGGTTTTTTGCCCGCGCTGCGGCCGCCAGACCGCTGGCTTGGTCCGCCGTGATAGTGAAAGCCTTTTCTATGAGGAGGTGTTTGCCTGCCTCAATGGCGATCTGGGCATTCGCGGCATGAAAGGCGTGTGGCGTAGCCACGTACACAATATCGACATCCGGGTCGGAAACCAGGGCCTCGTAGGATCCGTGGCGGTTTGGAATTCCAAAACGCTCCGCAAAGGTCTCTGCTCCAGACTGTTGACGCGAGCCGATTGCCGCCACCCTGCTTCCGGCCGCTTGAAGATCCTGCACCTGCAGCGCAGCAATCCTCCCAGTACCAAGTACGCCCCAACCCAGTTTGTCGTTCATGTCCTATAGGATAGCACACCTGTACCGCCGATGGGGACTTGAACGGGGTTTCCCCATTCCGGTATACTCTGCCCAATTGCGTAGCCTTTCTACATTCCACAACATCAATCCACAAACGACGATGCCACCCCGTACAAATGACGAGGCGTCGCCCATACTCCATACAACATAAAGGCAGATATACGGTGTCAGAACAGAATTACTGGGTAGGCATAGACGTGGGATCAACCACGGTAAAGATAGCGGTGGTGAATCCTGAGACAAAGGAGTTGGTGTACTCCGACTACCTACGGCACAACGCGGCGCAGGCGCGTTCGGTACAGGAGCTGCTTGAAACCGCACATGAGCTCTTTGGAGCTGCCAGGTTTGAGCTGGCGGTCTGCGGCTCAGGCGGTGCCCCGATTGCAGAGCGCCTGGGGGCCTTCTTTATTCAGGAGGTGGTGGCCAACTCCATTGCAGTACGCACCTTCCACCCCACCACCAGTGTGGCAATTGAGCTTGGCGGGCAGGATGCAAAGGTTATTTTCTTCCGCCGTGACCCGGACACCGGGCGCTTAGCGGCAAGTGACATGCGCATGAACGGCAGCTGCGCCGGAGGTACCGGTGCCTTTATTGACCAGGTAGCCGAGCTGTTGCATGTGCCGAGTGAAGAGTTTAACGAGATGGCCTCCCGCGGTGAGCATGTGTATGAGATCTCAGGCCGCTGCGGGGTGTTTGCCAAGACCGACATTCAGCCGCTGTTGAACCAGGGCGTGAGCCGCGACGACATAGCGCTGTCGACCTTTCACGCCATTGCCAAGCAGACCATTGGAGGTCTGGCACAGGGGATGCAGATCACCGCGCCGGTTATTTTTGAAGGCGGCCCGCTGACCTTTAACCCGCGCCTGGTAGAAGTGTTTGCCGAGCGCCTGGGTCTTGGTGAGGGGGACATTATCATTCCCGAGGGGCCTGAGATCATTGTTGCCTACGGGGCGGCGCTGAGCATAGAGGCAATGTTTGCCGACAAGCAGTGTGCCTACAGCGGGGTAGAGAGCCTGGGCGCACTGAGCGGGGTACGCATAGAGGAGCCCGGCAGTGAGGGCTCAGCAGATGCACCCTCAACCCCGGAGCGGTTCTTTGCAGACGCAGATGACCGGCAGGCCTTTGAGGCCCGCTACCCACACACCGAGTTCCGGCCCACCGAGTACGCACGGGGTGAGCGGGTGCGGGTGTACCTTGGCATAGATGCGGGGAGCACCACCACCAAGTTTGTCCTGTTAGATGAGCAGGAGGAGGTGGTCAACACCTACTACACCGGCAACCACGGTGATCCGCTTGCGGTTATCAAGCAGGGCCTCATTGAGATGCGCAATGCCTACGAGGCTGCCGGGGTTGAGCTTGAGATCCTGGGGGTAGGCACCACCGGGTACGGAGAGCAGCTTTTTGCTCGCGCCTTTGGTGCTGACTACCACACCGTGGAGACGGTTGCCCATGCACGGGCAAGCCAGAAGTGGGCGGTGGATGAGGATCACCCCGAGGGGGCAAGCTTTATCCTGGACATTGGTGGGCAGGACATGAAGGCCATCAGCCTCAAGAGCGGGGTGGTTACCGGGATTGTGCTGAACGAGGCCTGTAGTGCCGGATGTGGGAGTTTCATAGAGACCTACGCCCGCAGTTTAGGGATTCCGGTAGACCAGATTGCGCCGTTAGCCTTTGCCGCCGAACACCCAAGCCGGCTTGGCAGCCGCTGCACGGTGTTTATGAACAGCTCCATTATTACCGAGCAAAAGAACGGACGCACCACCGAGGATATTCTCGCCGGGGTGTGTCGCTCCATTATAGAGAATGTGTTCACCAAGGTTGTGCGCATGAGCAACCTCGCGCAGGTGGGAGACCGCATTGTGGTACAGGGGGGCACCTTCAAGAACGACGCGGTGCTACGGGCCTTAGAGCAGTACACCGGGCGCAAGGTGATCCGCCCGCCCTTCCCTGGGGAGATGGGAGCCATTGGCATAGCGCTGCTGACCAAGACGCACATGGAGAAACGCACGCGGAAGCTGCAGGAGGCTGGGGAGCTAGCTGCGGGGCAGAGTGCGAGCTCGAGTTTCATTGGACTGGCAGAGATTGAGAGCTTCAGCTACAGCAAGCAGCCGGGGGTGGTGTGTAAGTTCTGCACCAACAACTGCATGCGTACGATTGTGGAGTTTGCAGGTGGGGTGCGCCACATAACCGGCAACCGCTGTGAACGGGGTGAGATCATTGGCGAGGCCGCAGACCCAGCGGTACGTGAGCAGCTCACCGCTGCACGTGCACGCATAGATGCGGTGCCGGACATGGTGAAGCTGCACAACCAGCTGCTGGTGAAGAACTACAACGAGGCCTTAGGCCTGCCCAGCGCCGACAGCAAGCAGCCTGGCTCGCGCGAGCCAGGGATGGCGGAAGCGCGACCGACACGCATGGACGCGCGAGTGTCGCGCGAGCCAGGGATGGCGGAAGCGCGACCGCTGCGCATTGGCATTCCCCGGGCGCTGGAGTTCTGGAACAGCATGCCCTACTGGACAACCCTGTTCCGCGCCCTGGGCATGGAGCCGGTCGTCTCGCGCGAGTCCACCTACACCCTCTTTGAAAGCGGGCTGCAGGCAATACCCTCGGACACGGTGTGTTTCCCGGCCAAGGTGGCCCACGGGCATGTCCTTGACCTGGTTGCCAAGAAGGTCGACCGCATCTTCATGCCTATGATGATCCGCGTTCCCAAGGAGAACCGTCACG
>PXEI01000470.1 GCA_003564775.1 Spirochaetaceae bacterium | reverse complement strand
ATTGGCGCGCTGTCGAGGGCTGGCGCCACGCTCATTATTGACAACTGGCACAACGAGGTTGGTACCCCCTTCCGCGAGACCTTGCCGGACGCTGCTTACCTAAGCTGGATCAACTTTCCGGGTCATGCCGGAACCCGCACCTTACTTGACGTGTTCAGGTATAACCGTGCCCAACTGAACGAGGTGCTTGCAGACCAATAGCGCAACATTTCCACTTGACTATATTCGGATTTCTATATACTATCTCGGAATGCAGTCAATATTTGATCTTGGTTTACCCGGGATGGAGTTTAACGGCCCCCGGATTGTGATTATAGGTGGAGTCGCGGCCGGAGCAACCGCCGCGGCTCGTGCTCGCCGGCAGGATGAGACCGCGCGCATTACCCTAATAGAGCGCGGCCCGTACGTCTCGTTTGCCAACTGTGGACTCCCCTACCGAGTCAGTGGCGACATACAGAAAAGAAGCAGCCTTGTCCTCCAGACACCTGAGGGATTTTTCTCACGGTACCGAGTCGATGTACGACTTAATACGGAAGCTACCGCCATAGACCGTGAAGCGCGTGTAGTGGAACTCACCACGACCGAGGAAGATGGAACGGTAGAGCAGCATGAGCTTCCCTACGACGCTCTGATCCTTGCGCAGGGCGGCTCCCCCATTATGCCCCCTATTGAAGGTCTGGACGGCCCACAGGTGTTTCGCATGTGGACTATACCTGACATGGACGGAGTGCACAGTCGCATAGAGCAAGCTGCGCCGGAGTCGGCACTGGTTGTCGGGGGCGGCTTTATTGGGCTGGAAACTGCCGAGGCCTTTATCAAACGTGGACTTAGTACCACGGTCGTAGAGGCAACTCCCACACTAATGCCCCCAGCCGATACCGAGTTTGGCCTGCGCATTGCCCAGAGCCTCCGCGCCTCCGGCGCGCAGGTTATCACCGGCCTTACCGTCACGCGTCTTGCCTATGATACTGAAACCGGCCGCGGCACCGCACACCTGAGCGATGGCCGTGAGATTCCGGCCGATATCGTTTTGGTTGCAGCCGGAGTACGACCCAACACTGAGCTGGCTCAGTCGGCTGGGCTGGAGATTGGCCCCAGCGGAGGGCTGGTTGTGAATGAAGAGCTCCGCACCGCCGACCCGGCCATTCTTGCCGCTGGCGACATGATTGAGGTGCGCCGCCGCGTTGACGGGCGCCGAGTACGGGTGCCGCTTGCCGGGCCAGCCAACCGACAGGGACGCATTGCCGCAATCAACGCAGTTGGCGGGAGCGCGCGTTATGTCGGCGCGCTCGGAAGCAGTGTGTTCAAGGTTATGGAAGACACCTTTGCTATGACCGGTCTCAGCGAGAAGGCGGCCCGTGAGGCCGGGTTCGATACCGGAACCATGGTGGTGCACCGTGGCAGCCACGCCGGTTACTATCCGGGCGCCACGACTTTGTCCTTGAAGCTGGTCTACAACAAGGCTGACCACCGCCTCCTTGGTGCGCAAGCCTTTGGTGCCGAGGGCGTGGAGAAACGTATTGATGTGGCCGCGACAGCCCTGGCCGGAAAACTGACTCTTGACGACATCGCCGAACTTGATCTTAGCTACGCTCCACCCTACTCAAGCGCCAACGACCCGCTGAACATGGCCGCCTTCGCGGCACTCAACGATCTGAGCGGCTACTCGCCAGCTATTTCTGCAACAGAGCTGCCAGTCGCCCGCGCCACAATGTTGGACGTACGGACCTATGGTGAGTCAAGCAAAGACCCGGTGGACGGTGCGGTGGGAATTCCCTTAGACGAACTACGCATGCGCATGGACGAGCTCCAGAAGGACGCAAGGATCCTGGTGCTCTCACGTGACGGCTATGAAAGCCACATTGCAACCCGTCAGCTTAAGCTCGCTGGATTCGAAAAGGCCACGTATATAGCCGGTGGCATGCTGAGCCTGAAAAATTATAGAAAGTAACAAGTTAAGTACCAAGGAGACACACGTGAGCACTAATCCGATAGTTGAGAAGATTCAGGCAGGAGCCGCAATTATTGATGTACGCAGTCCGGGGGAGTTCAATGACGGACACTACCCGAACGCAAAGAATCTTCCGGTGAACGTACTGATGATGAAAATGAAAGAGATAGGCCCCAAGGATGCACCGGTAGTTCTGTACTGCGAAACCGGTTCACGCAGTGCCTACGCGGCCATGATTCTCAAGGCCTCCGGTTTCAAGGATGTTGTGAACGCCGGCGGGCTGGACGATATGCCCCAGGTGTAACCGGGCTCCCGTGCCCTTGTACAGCACGGGCCAAAACTCTATATTCAAAAGCATGAGCAGTCGCCTTATTACCGGTAACAAAGAGTTTCGTAGCTACCTGCAGTCAATAACCGAACGCAAGGTTTCACTGTTGGGGGTCGATATAGAAGGTGAGTTTAATCTCCACGTCTACGGTGAGCGCTTGTGTTTGATTCAGGTATACGACGGCAGTGAGTCACGCGCAATAGATCCTGTGGGAATTGATATTCCGTTGCTGCAGGAATTTTTTGAGGATCGCACAACCCTTAAAATCATGTATGACTCACTCAGCGATCAGTCGCTGCTGTTCAAAACCATGCAGATTCGCGTTCATTCTATACTTGACCTCAAACCGGCGGTGGACCTGCTTGAGTACGAAAAGCGTGACCTTGGATCGGTACTCGGTAAATCACTCGGTATTACTATTGAAAAAAAGGCCAAGTTCCAGCAGTACAACTGGACTACCAGGCCGCTTGCCGAAGATGCGGTAGAGTATGCCTTAGGGGATGTAGAGCATCTTTTCAGGCTTAAGGATCACCTGCTTGCCGAGCTTGCCGAGAAACGTCTTTTAGATGTCTACCTGCACAAGAACCTCTTGGTTCAGAGCAAAGCCCCGGATGTCGACCGCAAACCACGGCTTTTTCGTTCCGGCCAGTTTCGGGGACTCTCACCAAAGGCCAAGACCTTTTTTGAGCAGATCTATGAGACCCGGGACACCTATGCGCGCGAACTTGATCTGCCGCCGGATATGCTGATCCCAAAACAGCAGTTGTTCCAGTTAGCCGCAGGAAGCCTTGAGCCCTCGGCTCTTCGGCCAAACAGAAGAGTTCCATCGGCAGTACGTACCCGGATTATTGTGGATATCGAGGCGTGCTTACGCTAAAGGCGTGCTTACACTAAAGGCGTGCTTACACTAAAGATGATCTCGTAGCGGGAGAAACCAGTAGACCGCGTCGGCAAGTCGTTGAAACCACGAGCGCGCAGGTTGCCGTCGGCTGGATCCTACTTCAGATGTCCATACGTATCCCAACCGGGAGTGCTCCACCAGCCATGCCTGCTGCGGAGACAACATCGGCTCCAAAATTCCACGCAGACGCTGAGAGTACTCCTCAGACTCAATGAACAGACCGTTCTCGGTATCGAGCCGTAGCGCGCGCGAGTCAAGATTGAGCGAGCCCACAAATGCGTAGTTCTCCCCCCCCACCATGGCTTTCATGTGCATGCTGACAAATCTGGCACGCATGAGGTCTGACTCGATATACCCTGGGACAACTCCCTGCGGTTGGTGCCGGTACTCATAGAGCTCTACCCCCTTGCGCAGCAACCTTGACCGGTATTTCCGATACTGACTATGCGCAACGGTGTGGTTGTTCGACGCCATGGAGGGAACCAGCACCCGTACCTGCGTACCGCGGTCCACCAAATCTTTGAGACCATCAAGAACGTCATCGTCCGGTATCAGGTACGGTGTCACCAAGATTACATCGTCCTGCTCCTGGGCCAGGAACTCAGACAGTGCACCACCGACTCTGCGATCTACTCGCTCGGTCGGATGATCATAAATGTACCGAGCCCGACCAGCCACAACATCCTCAGCACCATGCTCAAAGAACGGCCCCCAGTCTCGCGGGCCGGTATCCACACGCCTGGATAACGAGTCCGCGATTACGGCACGATGTATCCGCTCCCGGAACTCTAAGAAATACTCCCAGTCACCCCGCGCATGCAAGGGTTCGCCGGAGTATGCGTAGGGACTGTTCCAGTACTGATCAAAGGAAGACAGCATTACCGGCAACTCACTTCCGGTCACAAGAGTGTCCAAGTCACGGAAGTTGTAACTGGAACTCAGACCAAAATAGGCGTTACCAATGTTGCGCCCGCCTAGGATTGCTACCTGCCCATCAACCACGAACAGCTTGTTATGCATTCTGCGGTTCAGTTTTCTGAAGTTAAAGGCAAAATTGACCGCCTTAGCGGTGCGAGTCCGGCGTGCCGAGTTGGGGTTGAAGACCCGAACCTCAAAGTTGGGATGTGAACTGAGGGCAGATAGTTCCCGGTCGCTGTGCGTCAAAAAGAAGTCGTCCACCAGAAGCCGCACCCGAACACCTCGGTCGGCGGCATCGATCAAGCGCCCAAGCAACAGCAGTCCGGCAAAGTCGGAGTCCCAGATGAAGTACTGAGCGTCAATTGAGTCTACCGCCGAGTCTATCAGCGCCAGGCGCCACGATAAGGCGGCGTCGTTGCGAGACAGCAGGAGAAGTCCGGACTCATTGGGGTTTAGTCCGGTAGTTGTACTGCGAGCAAACTCGTACACCAGGCCGGTCTCTGCTGCAGGTAACGAAAGCTGCACGGCGCGGTCTGGTGGCACATCCATGCTAGCACAACTAATGCCAACAACAGCGGTCGCGACAAGGAGCGGGAGGAGGAGGAGCCGTGGAAAGCTCCGGCTTCCGGGCTTTCCCACAATAACGGGAGCAACCATTTCGTATATCCTAATAGCTATCTAATATAACGATTTTCGGCACGCATGTCACGGTGCCTGAAGCACCAGCTGTTCATGCTGCGCGCCAGGCCCATTGTGTACCGGCACAGCTTGCCCCGATGAGATCCGGGATGCGAACTGTGTACCGGCACCATTGCGAGTTCGCGGGCTCGGTGTTACAACATACAGGGAGGCACTCAGTGGACACAACAAAAAATGAGCTGGACAGTTCCTACTGGGCACAGGCATGGGCGGAGCACCGCAAGGCAAGCGGATTCTACCGCGACGACGGCGACACCGTAGAGTTCTGGAACAAACGGGCACCGCAGTTCCGGCGTAACACTACCGGTGAGGCCGGGGCCGGGCGCGTGGCGGAGGTGTTTGCATGGCTTGGTGCCCGCGGACTGGAGCTCAACGGGCTCAGGGTGCTGGATATTGGCGCGGGCCCCGGATCTTTCTCGGCCCCACTTGCACAGGCCGGAGCTCATATCACCGCGATAGATCCCTCACCGGCCATGATCGAACTACTGCATGAAGAAATGCGCTCCGCGGGATTCACGGGATTCACGGGATTCACGCCAAAGTCAGAGGCCACCGTGTCAACCGGCGTGAAAGACTACGCCGCGTTCACCGCCGCCTGGGAAGAGATCGTCCCAAGTGAGCATGCCTGGCAAGCTGCCTTTGATCTGGTGTTTGTCTCTATGTGCCCCGCCCTTTCGGACATCGACTCACTTCAGAAGGCCTTGTCCTGCTCAAGGGCCTACTTGTACATCAATGCCTTTGCTGGCAAACGGGAAAGCCATGCGCTCTATGAGATCTGGCGTTCACTTGAGGGCACCGAGCCGCCGAGCACGCCTGACGACGCGTTTTATCTCTCAAACCTTCTGCACACCCTTGGCTACAATTTCGAACTCACAATCTACAGTTCCAGCTATGAGGAAGAGATGACGGTTGATGAGGCGGGCCCTTTACTGACCCGCTCCATTCAGCGCTGGCGGCCCAGCTGCAGCGAGGCAAAACTTGAGCATGCGGTAGACACCTATATTGAGGCGCAGCAGCAGGGTGGCATGGTTGTGAACACCGTAGAGAACCGCCACGGGAGAATCCTTGTCAGGCTAACACAGGAGTAATCACTCATTAGCAGTTACCGTGATATCAATCACGTCGGAATGATATCCGCTCACCGCAGCATCGGTGTTGCCGACAATAATCTCAAGCAGATGCTCTCGTCCGGTTGAGCCGGTACTGCCGTAGCCCGGAAGCACTGCAGGATTGCTTGACAGGTCAAGTGTTGCTGCATCCAGACGGAGCGAGTACGGGACAAAACTCACCACAGTTTGGTCTTCATGGGCCATGCGCCAGTTATTGTACGGAGAGCTCAGCTCGATACCGTACTCGGCGTTCGATGTTACGTTAAGGGTTACCGAGCCGGAGGCGTTCTCAACAAGGTCCCCCAGATCCAGGTTGTTAGTACTCAGCAGCAGGCTGATATTCGCCGGGACGGTCACCGCAATACTGAGGGTCACCTGGGCCTGAGTTGCATTGTTGAAATTGTAGGCCGTGAGCGTGACCTCATCGATGTAGGTACCAGGGGGCGGTACCGCCCCGCCGAAAATCCGCACGTCAAAGCTTTCGGTTGCTGTCCCTCCACTTGGAATACTCCCGCTGAGCACCGGGCCGCCATCATCCAGATCTTTGAGCTGGTTTCCGGCAGCCTCGCTGTCTAGAATCTCGTACGGGATACTCGTACCGATAGCGGAATAGAGCCGTCTGTTTCCGCCGTCACCGGATGTACCAGGACTAAAGCCAATGCTGTACGATCTATTGACACCGGAGCCACCGCCACCAACCACAAGGCTGACCGACCGCCCCACCACAATGTCACCGTTGTACGAATACTGCTCGTTCACCGCCTCCGGTGTAGTCATTTCTATCTGGCCAAACCCAAAGGCGCCGCCCGCACTGACCACAAACAGAATACATCCTATGAGCACATTCTTCCCTATCATCTTTCCCCCCTTAACTCGGAAAGCACAAGCACACCCAGATCCAGCGGGAGTTCCTCAGATTCCGCCAATGAGAACTCCACGCCCCGCTCCAGGTCGCCAAGCCTGAGCAGGTACTCACCGGGCGTGAGATCATACAGGGCAAAGCGCCCTCGCTCGTCGGTGAAGCTGGTGAAAGCCACCCCATCGGCGTCATAAACGCGAACCACACGCATGGCCACTGCATCACCATCCTGATCAACAAGGCTGCCGCTCCCATAGAGCAGACGCCCTCCACTCACGCGTAGACCGGTGCCGCTCCGATATCCGGACTCAGCAACCACCGAGCTCCAGTCCAGGGCGTAGTCAATAGGTAGATCCGGAAGCTCAATTCGTACCGGCTTCTGATAGTAGTCTGGAATGCTACTCAACACCGCAGCGCCCAAGAGACCTGTACGCGCCTCAACACGATCACCGCTAGGATTAACCAGCACAGGGCCGGGGGGCAGGCTGCGATCCTTTCCCACCACGGCAAAGCTGCCGGGTGTCGGCCTGCCGACGCCTACCAGGCCGTCAGCAAAGTAGAGCCCGCTACCTAGCCGAACGCGCGCTTCGCTACGCTCGGGCGTGTTATCCAAAAGCGCCTCTCCCGGACTCACTCGTGCCGCAGCCGCAAACTCCGCACGAGCATTTGAGGCACGCAGATTGGCGGCTGCGCTGCGAGCACTCCCAGCCTGTAGATCAATGCGATCTACCGACACACCTGCATTCCCTTGTGCATACTGCCCGCCGAAACGCTGGGTGGTAGCCATATCAAACTCCTCATCGGTCACGTGATATGTTCCACGATAGCTGCCGCTGCCAAGCCCGACGGCGATAGTTATGCGCCCACTCACCTCGGTCTCGCCGGTAATGTTGTCCAGATTCAGCCCAGCGCGCGCGGTAACATTGCTGCTCAACTGCGCTGCGAGGTAGGCAAACGCTGAGGCCCTGTCCTCGAGATCTCCCCCGGCAACGGTGTAACGTGAGCCCAGCACCAGTGACGCTCCAAATGGTAAAGACTGACTCAAGGTCGCGGTGAACACCCAGGGTGCGACGATACTCGCCCTTTGGTGTGACAAGCTGCCCGGAGCGTAGAATGCTTCGCTCCGGTACAGCGCCGTCAGCCCCAGCGAGGGAATGTAACGAAGGTTGGGGGTGCTGAGCCGATATCCAGCTCTGGCAGCATACTCAAGGTTGTTCGGCTGTTCTTCATCTCCGTCATGGTCGTACACACCT
>PXEI01000351.1 GCA_003564775.1 Spirochaetaceae bacterium | reverse complement strand
GTGTTCGTTGCTGCCGCCGCCTTGCTCGTCGGTATCGTTGGCGCCTTTCTGCTCGCAACGATTGTTGTCATTCCAATAAAACGACTCGTCGCCGGTGTAGAGGTCATTCGCGACACCGAGGACAAAGCGAAACTCGAGCATCACCTCATAAGGGTGTCCTCGCGTGACGAGCTGGCGGCCCTGGCAAACACCATTAACTCAATGACTCATGGGCTGGTAGAGGCCGCAAAGGCAAACAAGGACCTTACCCTGGGTAAAGAGGTTCAAAAGCGTTTTATTCCCCTTGAACCAGCAGCTAACGGTGAAAAACAAACCACCGGTGCTACCGATCTACCCCAGATTGAGTTTTTTGGATACTACGAGGGCGCTAAGGGTGTGTCTGGTGACTACTACGACTATCAAAAACTGGACGATGAACATTTTGCTATCATTAAGTGTGATATCGCAGGTAAAGGTGTCGCGGCGTCGCTGATCATGGTTGAGGTCGCCACAATCTTTCTTGACCACTTTAAAAAATGGAGCCTCAAGTCTCCAGGTCTCAAACTTGAACCCCTGGTGATACGAATTAACGACCTCATTGCCGAGCGGGGATTCCAGGGGCGCTTTGCGGCCTTCACGGTGGGCATTCTTAACATTGAGACCGGAAAAGTTGTGCTCGCCAACGCAGGTGACAATCAGCTCCATCTGTACCGGGCAAATAAGAGGCATGCCGAGCAGCTGAGTATGGACAAGACACCAGCTGCCGGAGTTTTCTCAAGCGACGACATGCCAATCCGTTTTCCTGAGTATTATCTGACCCTGGAAAGCAACGATGTTTTGGTGTTCTTCACTGACGGGATTGAGGAGTCAAAAAGGGTTTTTCGTGACGACAACGAGCAGCTCTACACCATCACAGAGTCAGATGTAGAGAACAAGCGTGTTCGTGCAGACATCTTACCAGGGCAGGCCGATGAAGAGTTTGGAATTCCGCGTATACATGAGATTCTTAACGCGGTGGGGCACAAACGCCCATATAGGCTTTCCCAGGAACTCTCAGATGAACAACTGGATTTTGCTTTCCAAAACTGTCCCTATACTGCACGGGATTTCACCATGGCGCTGGTTGCGGTTGAGAAAATTTTCCGCTGTTACAAGCCAAAGAATCCGAACAAAGACGATGTCGTAAAAGTGGACAAGGTTGTTGACGACTACCTGGCTAAGTATTTTGCGCAGTACGAACAGTATTTTGGCGCCAAGGTGAGCAGCGCCGATGGCGAAGACAGGGCCAGCGCACTTCGTGAAGATGTGTTTTATCGCTACTACAACGCAGTTCAGGAAGATGAGCAGTACGACGATCTGACGGTGCTCATGATTCGTAAGAAGTGAAGTACAAGCCCAACGGCGCCGATAAACTAGCATGAAACGAGTGTCAGTACCGGCAATGATCATGCTGTTTTTTGGGTTTTTGGCACCGCTGATGGCGGCGCCGTTCTTCCAGTACTACGACTGGGAGTCAACCGAACCGATTGTGCGCTTTCCCGAACACCACAAACCACGATCCTTCGTGATTGAAACCGAAGGACTGCGTGAACAACGAAGGATCGAGCGTTCATTGTTCTGGGGCCGCGGCGGATCGCGGTTAGAAAGCGTTAAGGCTGAAGTGAAGGATGATGAAATCCTTTTGCTCTTCTCAACCCGAAGTGAAACTGCGGCCGGGCTTTCATTATATCTCTACATCTACCCAAGTCGTGATGTCGATACCTCGGAGTTCACCATTGAAGTTCCGGTTTCCGAAACCTCCGGTCCAGTGGTGCTGTGGAGTGTCTACAATGATGAACCTCGGGTTGTTGGTCAGTACCTAAGACGCGCGTTCTATGTGGAGGCCAGAATTCCATTGGCAAGTCTACCTGCAGATCTGGGCGAGATCCCCTTTGAAACGCTCTCGCTTGACCTCCGAACATCATACTTCGACGGCGGACGACATGAAGAGTTTCACCACGCAACAATATTCCCTGCGCAGCTGTCGTTCTAACCCGAAGGTGTGATCAAAGCATGAAAGAGGCACGATTCTTCTGTGAACACTGTGGAAAGGAAGTGAAGGTCAACGCACGCGTTTGTAACCACTGCGGCAGTTTTTTCTCAGCGGTGCGCTGTCCCAAATGTTCCTTCTCAGGTGCGGGAGAGTTATTCTTGCACGGCTGCCCTCGATGTGGTTATGCAGGCGGATTTGGCGACTCAGATCAACTGGAAACAGCCTTTGAGTTTAGCCTTGACTCGCCGGGCAGGCGTCGCAGCGCCGGGAGCGGCATACAGCTTCCTTCCTGGTTCTACCTGGTAGCAATTGGCGTACTGGGACTGAGCTTCCTGGTTCTGGTACTCATTTATCTCAATCTCTAAACTGACATTAGCCCCCAGCAACCGCCGCCAACATTATCACGTGACTTAGTACAGCACCCCGAGTCCGGCGCTCGCAAAGCCACTTTGGTGTTTCCCCGGTAGGTAGTCCAGCCCGACTGACGCATGGACAAATGCTACGGTTCCAGGAATGAGCATCTGTACCTCGGCCAGTACCGTGTCAGGGAGTGCTCGTGCAACTGGGTTCGCCTCTAGGTCACTACGGCCTGCATAACTCAGTGATGCACTGAGGTACCCTATATCAAGGGTCACGGCAACTCGGGCTGCAAAAAACAGCAACAAGGCGTCGGACTCGGTTTGTTCATATGCGGGCCGAGGGTAGGCGGACCCAAACTCGGGAGCAGCACGTAGATAAACAGCTCCCCGACCAATTTCCATCGGAAAGGAAAATGCTAATCCGCTTGAAGCTCCAAAGGGATCGGGACGCCCCCACAAGGCATCTTGTTCTGAGTCTGAGAGCGTTCCGCGGAGCCCAAGGCCCGCCGCAGTTCGAAACGGCCCGACTGTAGTTCGCAGGCTACGATGGACCAGACCAACTGTAGCATAGTACCGGTGAAACTCCGGGTCATCATAGAACTGACCCCCAACAGCGGCACCAAGCTCCAGTCGAGCGGGCAATCCCACGCGTACGTGCATCACGCTGGGATAATACTCGGGGCTGCCGGACTGAAAGGACCCAGCGTGATATCCAACCGCTCCGGCAAACTGTACTCGGCGAGGCGGGAGTAGCTCGAGCCCCGGCACCAAGGCCGTACCGGCCTGTACCGAGAAGGGACTCCGCATTCGGACACTGAACTCGCGGTCAACCGCAAAGTTAGTGCTAAGAGCCGCAGCTCCAGTACTGTCTGGCCACTCATACACCGCGGCGACGTAATGCCCGTCAGCAACCGGCTTCCCTCGCATACCTGTGCCGTCCCATCTCAACTCAGTAGTGAAGTCGGTTGCCGGTATTGGGCCAACAGCGTACACATCTTGCCCTGCTGCATCATGTATGCGCAACAGAAAAGAACCAGGTGCTGTTGCCTCTACACGAAACTGAATCTGGCCAAGTCGTCCGACATCATCTGGATTTACCACGTGAGTTGAACCACGTAGGGCGGTGAGTTGAAATGGCCGAGCCTCAAGATGGGCGCGCACAACAGTCGCTGCATCCGGTTGAATACTAATCTGTGACCGGAGTTCACGAAAGCCAAAGCGCCGAACCTGCAGCTGGTAAATGCCTACCGGCAGTTCATGGACTCCTCCCCGTAAGCGTTCGCCGTTGAGGATAAACTGCGCGCCAGGACCGTCCTGCTGAGGGGATACTGGGTCAAGCACCAGGTACCCAGTCCGACGCAGGAGGCGCACCTCGACTCGAGTTTCAATACCCTCGCGTAGGGTAAGTTCGTATCTAAGGTCTCGATAACCCTCCCGGGATAACTGCAGGGTACGCGTTCCAAGGCCTGGATCGCGCACCACAACTGGCGTCCGGCCCAGATATCGGCCGTCGATGAACACGTCAGCCTCGTCAGGATGACTGACTACTTCCAGCGTTGACAGCTCAACCGCCTGCTCGGTGATCCGGAGCTCCTCGCGCTGCGGCAATAGCGAGCCGTCCCGCGCCGAACGAAACGCTGCTTCTGTTCGAATTTCCAGTCCAGGTTGCTGAGAAACCTCATCTGCCGATAGTTGTGGCGTCAAGATACTCAGGAGCAGAAATATAAGCCCCAGCACGCCAGCTGCTTGATCCCGCCCGGTTATTCGTCGGCAATTCATGTACACTACTATATCATGAAGGTCGATACTAGTGAGGAGTAGAGGACTGATGATGCACAAACTCCAATTCATTGTGACCAGCATACACCCTGACATGCGAACAGCGGCTGCACTGATTGTAATCCTGCTTCTTGGTACAGTACACATCCAGGCGCAGGTACCAGCGAACGACCCCTCCGGCCAGGATCTTCCTCGGGGTTTTGCCGGTATAGATCTTGGAACTTCCAGTGAACAGGTCAAGGAGGATCTCCTCCAGAATCCGTATTTCCTGTACCGGGGCGACCCCGATGTGTCTCTGATTCCACGAGAACGAACACCGTTTATTGACAGCGCAGGAGCTGGTTTTGTACGTCGTGGAATGTTTCAGTTTCATGACGACGGCTTGTACACCATCATCCTGAATCTGAACGAGAACATTATCGACTTTTATACAATGTACACCACGATGACAGAGCGTTACGGTGAACCGTTGCGACTTGACCCGTCCCATGTGGTTTGGGAAGATGCGTTCACTCGAATCTCACTTGAGCGACCTCTCACGGTCAAGTATCTTGATATCGAGAGTTTTGAGTCGCTACGCCAGGCTGGACAGATTGAACAGTCCTTACGAACCCTGAGTCGCGAGTCGTTCCTTGAGGAGTTTTAGGTGCTGTGTTCGCGTAACCTTGCTTATGGGTTCCTGTTGTTGTGGGCCGCTTTGGTGTTTCCAGCCTGCACCCAAGCCGCCGAGAGTACGTATCAGCTGGAAGTTGGCGAGCAACGCCTCCGGATTGAGATTGCTGCGACACCTGAGACTCGCTCCCGGGGACTCATGTATCGTGAATCCCTGGCCGAGGATGCAGGCATGCTGTTTGTGTTTCCTGATGATAGAGAGGTGAGTTTCTGGATGAAGGATACTTCAGTTCCGCTCTCAATTGCCTACCTGCGGCATGACGGAACGATACTGGAAATCCATGACATGCAGCCGTTCTCGCTTGATCCGGTGCCCTCGGGACGCCCAGTTCGCTACGCTCTGGAAGTGAACCAAGGGTGGTTCGAGCGCAATAACGTACAGGTCGGCATGCGGGTGCACCTACCGCAGAACCTTCCCCCGGTGCGATAGAACCCAGATAGCAGGCTAAGCCCTGCTAATCCACAAGCTAAGTTTCGTCACTACCGTGCTTGAACTCATCTAGTTCAGGGAATAACTCGAGCACCGGTTTCTCACCATCCGTGCCAGGTTTATTGACCAGAATTTCAACTCGTTTTTCGATTTTGGACAGGTCTTTCTCAAGACCGCGAGCAAGATTGATACCGGTCTCAAACTCCTTCACCGCGTCGTCTAGAGGTAGTTCACCGGAGCGCATGCGGGCCGCGATCTCTTCCAACTGTTCTAGTCTCTCCTCAAAGCTCTTCATTCTGGAGTCTCTCCTCCTGGGGAATTCTTGGTGTGCGTCTGTTCGTCTGTTTTCTTGTGTCTATGAGTTTCCATAACCTGGGCCTGAATCATTCCCTCCGCAGGTTGCACATGAAGAACCGTGCCCGGTGTTACGTCGGCGGCGGAACGCAAGACGCGTGCGGTGTCGGACTCTATCACCCGAACAATTGAGTAACCACGCCCAAGCACTTCGAAAGGTGAACACGCGGCAAGTTCACGGTCTGCCAGATTGAGTCGATTCCTTCCGCCTTTCAGAGTATCGGTAATTCCACGAACCAGGTCGTCCTTTGCGTCGTCAAGGCGTTGTAAATACGGTTGACTCAGCACACGGAACTGATGTTCCAGCTCAGCTCCAGAAAAGCGTTGCAGCAGAAGCCTTGCCTGTGAAAACTGGGCGTTAAATGCGTGAATGAGGGTGCGGCCTGTTTCGAGCACCTGTCGATGTAGGTCTTCGCGTTGCGCCGTTACGATCTCGGCGGCCGCCGACGGAGTTGGAGCCCGGTAGTCGGCTGCAAGATCACACAAAGAGGTGTCTATCTCGTGGCCTACCGCAGAAATAACCGGCGTTGCCGAACTGGCAACTGCGCGAACCACGCTCTCTTCTGAGAACGCCAATAAGTCTTCTATTGAGCCACCGCCCCGGGTAACAATTATGACCTCGCCTAGACGATGGTGGTCAGCATAGCGTACAGCCGCCGAAATCTCGGCCGCCGCAGAGTCGCCTTGTACCAGGGTTGGCACAACCACCACCTGCAGACCGGCGTTCCGCCTTCCAACCACCTGCAGAAAATCCCTCAGTGCCGCCCCGGTAGCCGAAGTTACCACCACGACCCTGGTCGGGAAAACCGGCAGCTTTTTTTTCCGGTCGGAGTCGAACAGACCCTCGGCAGCAAGGGCTTGCTTACGTTCCTCAAGCATTTGGAGTAAGCGCCCAACGCCGCTTCGTTGCATTGCGGTGCAGATGATCTGGTAGTTTCCACGCTTGGCATACACCGTTACTCGCCCATGGACGGTGACCATCTGTCCGTCAGATGGCTTGAAGTCCAGGCGAACCGCGTCCCCGCGGAACATCACAGCCTGAATCTGTGAATCCTCATCCTTGAGGGTTAAATAGAGGTGTCCAGATGCGGCTGGCCTGTAGTTTGAGATCTCACCTTCAACCGCCACCTCGCCGAGCGAGGTCTCCAGAGTCGTCTTAATTACGCCGGTTATTTGCGATACGCTGAGGGGTTTCAGTCCATGCATTGTTTGCAGCTTATCCGGTTACCATGATAAACTCAATGAGCTTTCGGTCGTCATTACTGCGGCCTGCAAGTTGGAGTACCAATAATGCTATGTATCAACGCCGTCCACTGCACCCGGTATCTTTTCGTCCCGCTCCCCAACGGCAAGTCCGCCTGGGATATTCTTGTGGAGCGAGTTAACACACTTGAGTTGATAGACGACGGAAAAGAAACCCCAGTTCTGTTACTGGCGCCTGAAGAACTGCTTCAGGGTGTCCCAGAAACATGGATAGTTGAAACCCGCCCGGACTGGACATCACAGGAGTTCTTTGCGTCTGTACGCAAGTATTCAGAGAGTCTTGAGCCGGACCATACCACGGTACTGTTTCTTCATGCAGACGCCCCGTTTCTTTCTCCCAAGCTCACCCACCAACTGGAAAAGCTACACCAGGATTACCACGTACAGTACACTTTTGCCGACGGTTATCCGGAGGGCATGACACCGGAACTCATCGACCGACGCATTCTCTCGGCCCTGGAGAACCTATCCGTCGATATTCCACTGCAACGGGGAGTATTGTTCGAAACCGTGGCCAAGGACATTAACTCTTTTGATGTAGAGACCGAGTTAGCCCCCGCAGATTATCGTGACCTGCGAGTCCAGCTCTTCTGCGATGGTGCTAGAAATACCGCGCTTTGCCGTGCGCTCATTGAGGCCGGGGCGGAGGAGTCGGAAGAAAAGCTGCTCAGTACACTGCGAGAACAAGGCCAGCTGCTACGCACGCTTCCTACCTTCGCGGCGGTAGAGGTATGTTCGGCACAGGCTCAAGCGGTTACCTATCTTCCCAGATACAGCAACCCTTCCGGAAAACAGTTCATGGAGGTGCAGGAGTTTTCCAAACTGTGTGCCGAGCTCGTTAGCCTTGCTCCCGAAATCAGCATCTCGTTTTCGCTGCCCGGCGAAGTTGGGTTGCACCCACAACCAGAAGCGCTTGCTGCAGCAGCACAAGAAGCGGGTGTTCATCGGATTATTGTCGAAACCTGTGGTTGTGGGTGGCAGAGCGGAAGGCTAAACGCACTGCATGCCGCAGCTCCGGATCTGCACATCGTGGTAGACCTTGACGCGCTGGATCGCTCAACCTATGAAAAGCTTCGAGGTGAAGGGTATGACGAAGCCTACCAATTTGCGGAAGAAGCTCTCAAGTTGTTTGGCGGCCGGTGTTATATAGCCT
>PXEI01000259.1 GCA_003564775.1 Spirochaetaceae bacterium | reverse complement strand
GCCTCGTGGCGAAGAATGGTGTCTGCATAATAGACACGTACCGGCAGTTCTTCACTCTTAAGTATCATTCCCATTTGTTTGGCAAGGAAGAGCGTAACGTCGGAGCGCAGCATAAGCAGCTCGCCGTCGCGGTCTATGAGGCGATAGATACCGCGGTCCGCATTCTCTGTCAGGAGGGTGCGGTAGCTGTCGTAGTAGTCCACTATCGGTGTTTGCACCGGGAGATAGCCCCAACGGTAGAACTTCTCGGTAACCCGTTCAACGAGTTTACGGTGTCGGTAGGCATCTTCAAGGTAAAAACTTTCAGTTCCCTGCGGGATCTGGAGCAGAGAACGCTTTTTTTTTGGCACAGAATCACTCCTTAACAGAGTTTACTATAGCAAAAGCTCGGTTTCCTTGGAACAGTGGCGATAGAAAGCTACCAAAGAACGGCCGAATATTCTGAGATCGGTGCGTTCTACTTGGCCTGCGTTCTCAGGCATGGGGTCTTCAGCGGGATAGTGAAACATGACCACGGTGTCGGGCCCAACAAGGCGAGAGGCAACTATGCGGCCCAAGAGATCGGCCCGATGCCGATACGGGAATGGCGCATCTACAAAAATATAGTCGTATTCCTCACGAGCTCCGGCAACAAAGCGTTCGACCGGAAGGAAGAAAACCTGTGTCGGTTCCTCAACTATCTCAAGGTTTTGGGTAACCACCTTACGCTTGGACTTGTCGCGTTCGACCAGCGTAACCCGCGAGGCTCCGCGACCGGCAGCCTCAATAGCCATTGAGCCGGAACCGGCAAACAGATCCAGGAAACTGCAGCCGTCTAGGTTGCCCAGAATTGCGAAGATGGTTTCACGCATCTTGTCCATGGCCGGTCGAATCTCGCCTGGAGGACAGACAAGCCGTCGTCCGCGGTACTTGCCACCGGTAATTCTCATGGTGCTCCTCCAAGTTGGTTTAAGAATAGTTCAAGCGCACGTGAAAGCGGTTGATGTACGGTTTGTGTGAGACGCTCATCTTGAGCCAGGATCTCGCGAGCGTCGCGACGCGCCGTCTTGAGCAGTTCCTCATGCTCGGGAAAGCGGGCAAAACGAAAGCCAAGAAAGCCGGACTGGCGAACACCGGAGAGATCTCCCGGCCCCCGTATTTGCAGATCGCGTTCCGCGACTGCAAAGCCGTCCTGCTCTTCGTAAAGTGTACGTAAGCGAGCCTTGGCGTCATCTGTTAAGGGTTCATCATAGATAAGAAAGGCGTACGAGGGTCGTGTCCCCCGGCCGACTCGCCCGCGTAGCTGATGGAGTGCAGAGAGCCCAAATCGCTCGGCATGCTCAACAACGATGCAGCACGCCGCGGGAACATCAACGCCCACCTCAACCACGCTCGTTGCCACCAGAACAGGGGTTTCTCCTGCGGCAAAGGATCGCATCACCTCTATCTTGTCTGCCTCCGCCATTCGGGAGTGGATAAGCCCCACCTTGATACCTGCGAAGGCTCCCTTGGAGAGATAGTCCTGCATACTGACCGCGTCGCGAAGTGCAGAACCGTTGTCTCCAGCCTCTATGAGCGGGTAGACAAAATATGCCTGCGATCCCTCGTCTACGACTGCGCGCACCCGACTGTAGACCTCATCCGCGCGTTTCGAAGATGCAAGATGAGTCTTCACCGGCAGTCGACCCACAGGTTTGTTGTAGATGCTTGAGATGTCTAACTCACCGTAGAGTGTAAGTGCCAGGGTGCGGGGAATAGGGGTTGCTGTCATGAGCAGCAAGTCTGGAGCCTTGGATTTCTGAGTGAGTGCAGCGCGCTGAAGTACCCCAAAACGGTGTTGCTCATCAATGACAACAAGTCCAAGGCGGTCAAAGGCCACTTGTTCGGAGAGGAGAGCATGGGTACCTATGATCAGATCTACCTCACCGGCGGCCAGCGCCTGTTGAACACGTTTTTTCTCTCCCGCCGGAAGCGAGCCTGTCAGCAGTTCCACCCGGACATCAAGGGGGAGGAGCAGCTGGGCTGCAGTTTGTGCATGTTGCCGTGCGAGCAACTCGGTAGGGGCAAGGAAGGCTACCTGACGTCCCGCGTCGATATAGTCCAGGCTGGCAAGAAACGCAACAAGCGTCTTGCCGCTACCTACCTCACCTTGCACCAGCCGCAACATGGCGGTTGTCCCGGCAGCGTCGTCACGAATTTCCTGGAGAACTGTCTCCTGATCCGTGGTGGGTTCAAAGGGCAGGGCTGCAACGAGCCGCGCCGCGCGGCCCATTGTTCTGTCAGCCGGGGCGAGCGGCGGGCGATCCGGCCGTGCTGTGACTTCACGACCAATAGCCAGTTGGAAAAGCAAGAGCTCGTCATACGCAAAACGCTGGCGAGCCTCGTGGGCTTCGGCTAGGGAGGTCGGGGAGTGTAGCATTCCAATAGCGGCCGCACGGGTTGCTAAGCCACGACGTACTCTGAGCTCCTCTGGAAGCTCATCGCCCAGATTGTGAGCATACTGCTCAATAGCGCTGCGAACCGCCGCGCGCAGTACTGCTTGTGAGAGTCCCCCTGAGAGTGGGTAGATGGGCTCAATCCGAAAAAAACTCGTGGGTTCCGCTTGTGCGCCTGGTTCCATTGTTGGATCTGGAGCAGGAGCCGGAACAAACTCAAACTCGCTACTCTGGAACTCGCCGTACTGAAAACGAAACACAGCACTCAGGAGTATCTCGGATCCAATTGGCAGTTTGTTTGCTAAAAAATTCCGGCCAAAACACAACAACGCGGCAACTGTGCCCTCGGTGTCGCGCAGCAGAACCTTGAGTACCATGCCTCGCGAGGTACGGATGTAGTCGTGGGCCACAATAGTGCAGCGAGTGTTCGCACGAGTTCCTGGCACGCTGCTGCCGGGAGCCGCCGATTTTGACATTGACACCGAGCCGGAAATGGAGCGGGGAGTGCTCCGGTCTTCGTAGTCGCGGGGTGCGAGCAATAGTAGCTCGGCAACCGAGCCGACTCCTAGTCGTTGCAGGTCCGCCCGGCGGGCGGGTCCTATGCCCGGGAGTTTTCCCGGGGCAAGCTGGAGTTCCGAAAGAATCACGGTCCCGGAGTCCCGCTTATATCGGCAGTTGTAAGAGTAAACTCATGAGGGTTCCGGCCAGGAAGTTGCCCACCAGCAGGACCAGGAGAGCGCTTGCTGCGAAGATCATGAGAGCATTTTGATAACTGGTTGAGCGGCCACCACCAAACTTATCTACAAGTTTGTGCGCAGGGGGCTGAAGAATGCGGTCAAGTGAGACCCAGAAGGGGGTGGCTGTGTTAGCGCGTGTGAGGAAGCCTACCAGACGAATGATTGCAATCACCAGAATAAAAAAGATCACAAAAGAGGCCGCCGATACAACCGCTGAGAGAATCATGGCAAGAACAAAACCCAGCGTGACGTTTCCGGCGTACGCAACGCGGGTAAGGACGTTGTTAAGGATTGAAAGTGTCAGAATTGCAAGAATTGGTGAGAAGTCGACATGAGATTCACGGAACAGAGGAATGCGGCGGAAGTAGTTGAGATACGGGTCGGTCACGCGGGACAAGTAGTACACCGCGCGGCCTGCATGTCCACTGTGAAACCAGGTCAGCATAATCCGAACGAAAATGAGTATCATGTAGATTGAGATGAGCGAGCTGATAGTTCGCAGTAGTGGCTGTAGCATATGATTCTCTCCTTGGCGTGACCGCCTGCTTACGTAGTGCTATCGTGTTATGTACCGAATGAGATATCCGAGCCGGTATACTCGGGTTTACGCTGCCAGATCTCGGCTACGCCGGGATAGTTCTTTATTTGCTCGAGCACCTCATCTCGCGAGGACACCATAAGTTGATGCGATGCCCGAACAACTGTTTCGTCGCCATTTGACCCGATATGCAGCCAGACCGGGCAGGAGCCACGACGCTCATGCAGAAATGCTCTGAGGTTGTACAGCTCCTCTTCACCCAAAAAATCTTCATGTATTCGAATGTGAACCGTGCCGATATCGCGTTCGTCCAGCTCTTCGGCTTCACGGATCTCCTCAACCACAATTTGGAGTCGTTCCCCCCGTTGCTCCAGTTTGCCAAGCACGCCAAGCACCTGCTCCCCTACCAAGCGGTCGCGGTACTTTTCAAACACTTCAGAAAAAAGAACAATCTCGATGCTTCCGTTGTAGTCTTCAATGGTGGTGAATGCAAGCTGTTTCCCATTCTTGGTGGACAGTACGCGAGGCTCACCGACAAGCCCTATGAGAGCATACACCGTATCGCTCCCCGGAGGGGGGAGTTTCGCCAGGTTAATGGTTGAGCGCTCAAACCAAAGCTCCTTCCGACCGTCCAGCGGGTGTCCGGAGCAGTAAAAGCCAAGGTGTTCGCGTTCGTATCCGAGTCTAGTCTCCAGATCCCAGTCTTCTACTCTATCAATTTGAGGGCCAGCTAACTCTTCGCCTGACTCACCATCAAAAAGAGAGGTCTGCCCAAAGGCGGTGCTTGCTTTTTGGGCCACGGCGTGGTCTATGAAGATCTGTGAGTTGTGCAGGAGCACGGCCCTTGAAACTCCCAGTGAATCAAACACTCCACACTGAATGCAGGTCTCTATGACTTTGCGGTTCACCGTCTTGAGATTGACCCGCTCAAGGAACTCGGCAAAGGACTCGAATGGCCCACCAGACTCGCGCACAGTTAGAATCTCATCTACCGCGGCCGCTCCAACATTTTTTATGCCAAGCAGTCCGTAGCGGACCTGTCCCTCATGCACCGTGAAGTACTTGTCGCTGGTGTTTATGTCCGGTGGGAGTACGGCGAGTCCCATTTTTTTGGTGTCCGCCAGGTACTCGGCAAATTTGTCGGGAGAGTTCATCTCGTTGGTAAGGTTGGCCGCCATGAACTCAGCCGGGTAGTTGGCCTTAAGGTAGGCGGTTTTGTAGGCCAACACCGAGTAGGCGGCCGCATGTGATTTGTTAAAACCGTATCCTGCAAACGGAACCAGGAGCTCAAAGATGCTCTCAGCCTTTTTGGGGTCTATGCCCTTGGCCGCAGCACCCTCAAGAAACTTGGCCTTCATGCGGGCCATCTCGGCTTCTTTCTTTTTTCCCATTGCGCGGCGGAGTATATCTGCCTCACCTAAGGAGAAACCAGCGACCACCTGCACAATCTGCATGACCTGTTCCTGGTAGACAATAACTCCGTAGGTTTCCTTGAGAATTGGCTCGAGCTGCGGCAAAGGGTAGCTAATAGGCATGCGGCCGTTCTTGGAGTCTACAAACTGGTCAATGTTTTGCATTGGCCCCGGCCTGTACAGCGCGTTCAAGGCAATGAGGTCCTCAATACGCTCAGGTTTCGCCCGTGAAAGGATCCCCCGCATGCCCTGGCTTTCAAACTGGAAAACACAGCTGCTGGCACCCTCGCTGAGCATGAGAAATGTTGCCGGGTCCTGTTCCGATACCGTTTCAATGTCAAACTCTATGCCGCGACGACGAATGAGTTTTTCGGTGTTGCGAATAAGGGTAAGCGTCTTGAGACCAAGGAAGTCCATCTTCACGAGCCCGCAGTCCTCAATCTGTTCCATAGTGAACTGGGTTAAGATCATGCCGGTCTTGGGATCCTTGAAGAGCGGAACATACTCGGTCAGCGGCTTCTTGCCGATAACAATACCGGCAGCGTGTTTTGAGGGGTGTCTATGCAGGTTCTCCAGCTTGAGCGCGGTATCAATGAGCTCCTGGTTGCGCCCACCGGCCTCGCAAAGCTCCCGGAGTTTCGGCTCTTGCTCAAGCGCTTTGGCAAGTGTCATTTTTGGATCTTCGGGTATGAGCTTGGCTATCTCGTTGGTCTCTTGGAACGAGAAATCAAGCGCACGGGCAACGTCGCGAATAACTGCCTTGGCCCTAAGGGTACCAAAGGTAATGATCTGGCCGACGCGGTCTTCACCGTACTTTTGTGTGACGTACTGTATAACCTCACCACGGCGTTCGTAACAGAAGTCGATGTCGAAGTCCGGCATGGAAACACGATCCGGGTTGAGGAAACGCTCAAACAGCAGTCCATAGCGCAGAGGCTCGATATCGGTAATCTTGAGCGCAAACGCAACAATTGAGCCAGCACCCGAGCCGCGGCCCGGCCCAACCGGGATATCACAGGAACGTGCATACGCAATGAAGTCCCACACAATGAGAAAGTACCCGGTATACCCCATGCCGATGATGGTAGAAAGCTCGTACTCGGTGCGACTCTGAATTTCCTCGGTGACCTCAGGATACCGCTCCTTGATCCCTTCCATCGTGATGTGGCGCAGGTACTCATCTGGTGAGCTGAAGCCCTCTGGAATCTCGTAGTCGGGAAACTGAGGGCCGGGAAGATCAATTTCCAGGTTACATCGCTGGGCAATGCGCATGGTGTTCTCAATGGCTTGAGGGATTTCTCCAAAAGCGGCCTGCATCTCTTCAGGCGTTTTCAGATAGAACTCGGTGGAGCTGAAGCGGAAGCGGTTCTGTTCGTGTTTTTTTCGGTCGTTGCCAATGCAGAGTAGGACATCATGCGCCGCGGCATCCTCGGCCAGGACGTAATAAGACTCGTTGGCCGCCACCAGGGGAATGTCCAGCTCTCGGGATAGCTCAATGAGTCCTTGGTTAAGGACATGCTCATCTGGAATTCCGTGATTATGCAAGGCAAGATAAAAGTTCTCAGGCCCAAAAATGTCCTTGTAGCGGCGAGCCGCCTCGGTAGCCTCTGCTCGGCGGTTGCGGAGCAAAAGCCCCGGAATCTCACCCGAAAGTGAACCGCTGAGGCCTATGAGCCCTTCGTGGAACCGCTCGAGCAGCTCTTTGTCTATGCGGGGCCGGTAGTAAAAGCCTTCAAGGTAAGCGAGCGAGGCAAGCTGAATGAGGTTCCGGTAACCGGTTTGGTTGTAGGCAAGGACGGGCAGCCGCGCCAGGCGCGCCGGATGCTGGTCTTTGGCGCTCTTGTTGTGCCGGCTCTCAGGTGCCAGAAAAAAATCGCACCCGATAATGGGTTGAATACCGGCTTGCCGGCACGCCTTGTAGAACTCAAGCACTCCGAACATGTTCCCGTCGTCAGTAATTGCCAGGGCAGGCATACCAAGTTCCACCGCTCGCTCAACGAGTCGCGAAACTGGAGCAGCACTTCTCAAGAGGCTGAAGTCGGAATGTACGTGGAGATGAACAAATTCGGCCAAGACGGATTACCCCGACTTCGACTATAGCATTCGGCATCCGAAATGGGCAAGCATGAGCGTGTGGTGCTTAGCTTCCAATGCCGCTGGCAAAGGCTAATAACAGGCGCTCAATTCGCTCATAGCTGACGTGTCCACTTGAGTAGCCGCGGTGTTCGAGCATCTCTGTGACACGCCGGTGCAGCAGGTCCAGGTCTCGTTGTTGGAACGGAACACGGCGCCCCACAAGTTCGGCCTCTAGTTCGCGCTGCCGAATGATGTGTTTCCCACCGACGGCCAGGGCAATACGGAGATCGGCAAGGATGTCTTTCTCCGTTTCGGCTACCGCGGCAAAGGTCAATGGGTTGGTGTCGGGAAGATACGCAGCGCCATAGTTGTAGAAGCGTGAGTGTTCCCATGATTTGATAGGAATGCGTATGCGAGTCATGACCTCGCCTGGTTCCAGTGCCATTTTGCCCGTCTCATCACGAAAGCGGGAGAGTGGGAGCCAGTGCGACTTCCCCTGGCGTCTGAGTTCCACCTGGGTGTCGAACACATGCAGTACCGGGGTGAGGGTCATTATTGCGTCCGGCACACAGAGGTTGCCGCCAACGGTAGCCAGATGCGCAGTGCCCGGGCGAGTAATGGAACGAATGGCCTGGTAGAACATTTCCGGGAAGACACGAGCAGAAAGTTCCAGTAAAGCGCCAATGGTTACCGCGGCGCCAATCTCTACGTACTTCTCGGTACGGCTAATGCGACGAAGTTCCTCAACATGGCGCAGTTCAATAATCTCGGACGGAAGTCGGATAAATCGGTCCGGTTGCTCCCGCAGGATCTGCGTTCCACCCGCGTAGAGGAGGGCGTTCGGCCTTTTTTTTAAGGTCTGAAGGAGTTCACTAATGGTGTCCGGTACGGAAATCTGAATACT
>PXEI01000308.1 GCA_003564775.1 Spirochaetaceae bacterium | reverse complement strand
ATCTCCACCGCTACGACGCGGCAATGTTTCACGAAGCCACAACTCTGTTCAAGACCCTGGGCCCGGCTATTTCAGTGTATTTCGGCGGAGCCATGCCAGTTCGTTTTCGCGAAGAGTTGCAGCGCGAAGGCTTGACCTACGTTCATAACATGCGAGATCTCAGGGCCGAGTTCGCGCATCTCCATGAGTAGGTAGCGCTCCGCGGGTAGCGCTCGCCGCCTACGCAGGCTATACTGCCACTATGCATCTGCTGACGCTCACATCAATGCTGGGTGCTGCGCAGGGCGTTGTTCTGCTTGTTCTGATTGCGGTTCAATTTCGGAGCCCCAAGAACCTGCCCTTTGCGCTGCTGTTGCTTGGCTTTTCCCTGCGGCTTGGGACTATTCCGGCATGGAACCCGGCAGCAGTCCTCCGGTACCCGGCAGTACTGACCATTGTAGGCCCGCTTCCCTTGCTCTTTGGCCCCCTCGTCTGGTGGTACGTCCGCGAACTCACCTGTGCTGAGCACTGTCGCCCGCCTCGACTCTGGTTGCATGCCGCGCCCTGGGCGCTGGAGACTAGCATACTGCTTGTCTATGTGGCGGCACTTGCCCCGGCCGAGTACGCAGTCCTTGTGGACAATCTCTTCACGCGACCGGCACCCATCTTCATGCCGATCCGCCACGTGGGCAAGATACTGTCTGGCGGCGCGTATGCAGTACTTGCTGTGCGTTTGGTGATCAAGGGGCACTATCTATCAGACGATCAGGATCTCGGGAGGCGACTGCTGTGGGCCCGTGTTGTGGTTGTCGCGCCGCTTCTTTCCTTGATCGCCTTTATTCCGGTGGCGGTGCGCCCGGCGACCGAAGCAGTGCCTAATCCTGCATCATTTTCACCCTTCTACATTCCCGCAATCATAATGATGACAGCTGTCTACAGCTTTGCGATGTTGGTGCTTGTGGCCCCTGGCGTCCTGGCGTTGGGCGGGAACCGGCGCGACGGCCGCCGTGAAAAAGACAACAGCAATGGGGGTAACCCCAGAACAAATCTCACCATGACTCAGGACGATATCGACACAGTCATTCAGAAACTGGAGGCAGCCTTAGCACGTGGGGTCTATCGCAATCCGGAGCTCACACTGAACGGACTTGCCGAGTGTTTGGCTATGCACCCAAAGCGCCTCTCTACAGCCATTAACCGCCATTACGGCGAAAGCTGTACTCGGCTCATTAACCAGTATCGACTTGATGAGTTTCTCTTCCGAGCCAATGCCGGGGAACTCAAACGCTACACAATTCTTGGTCTGGCTTTTGAGGTCGGCTTCCCGTCCAAGAGCACCTTTAACCGGGTCTTCCGTGAGCGCCTGGATCAGGCCCCCTCGCAGCACTTCGCGGAGCACACATAGTGTTCCTGCCCGCCTATGTTTCTGTGTCTACAGAAACAGCCTCACCAGGCTCAGCATGAAGATCATGTAGAAAAAGGCTCCCAGGATGGAGTACTTCTTGGCATCCAGCTTGGCTTGCTTGCGTGCAGCCTCCTCCTCTACTCCCTTCTTCTTGAGACGAGAGAAACCGATAGGAAACCAGCCAAAGCCGACGACCAGCATGACAACTATTACCGATATAGCTCTAATGATTGAACTTTCAGGCATTATTGGACCTCCAGTGGTATGGCGCTCTACGAAAAATTACTTTTTCGGAGCAGGTTTAAACTTCTTGTTCAGGTACGGCACGGTAAGGTTCATGGCAAGCACCGCAAAGGTGGTGCCTTCGGTGAACTCATATGCGCCCGGGGTCTGCCACCCGAACCACCGCATCATCATGATAATGAAGCCGACGCCAGCGCCGAAAATCAGCTGCCCTTTGGGGAAGCGCGGGGAGCTCATAGGGTCTGTAGCCATAAAGCAGGCACCAACCATAAGACTACCGGCAAAGAAATAGAACAGGGGGTTGTGACCTACCGCAAGCGCCATAACCAGAACCACAGAGAATGCGGCTGCCGGAATCCTCCAGCGCACAAACTTGCGATACACCAGTAGCGAGAACCCGAGAAGTAACATGAGTGAGGAAATTTCCCCTATTGTTCCCGGAATACGGCCAAGAAACATGTCCAAGATCGGTACGCCAGCTGCCTCACCCGTTTCTCGTAGTATCTCAAGAGGGGTCGCAGCAGTGCTTAAGTCAAAAGGCTGACGCCATGGCAGAATGGAATCTGGGAAAACAAAGAGATAAAAGAGACGTCCGTACATTGCGGGATTAAACAGGTTCTTACCAAAGCCGCCAAGAAGCTGCTTTCCGGCTATGATTCCGAATATTGCCGAGACCGATACTGCATACCACGGCGTTGAGATGGAGACCGCCATTCCCAGCAGCATTCCGGTAACCGCCGCGCTCCCGTCCTTTACAGTAACTTTCTGACGCGTAAGTTTCTGGAAAATGGCTTCTGCCGCAACCGCTGCAATAACTCCAGCAAGAACACGCACCAGTGCCTGAGGCCCAAAGGCGTAGACAGACCAGATCACCGCAGGCGTCAGCGCCATGAGCATTCCATACATCATCTTCATAGACTCATCCTCTTAATTTTGTTTCGACTAGCGTTGTTAAGACTGACCGATCTATTCATTGGATTCCCGAGTATGAAACTCAGTATAGTACAAAGTCGTGACCCTGTATAGAGTTGTTAGGAATTCACCGTGTGTATGGAGGCTCGCCGGGACCATTGACACCAGCCTCTGTCCTCACAGCAGCCCTCGAGCCTGTCTGCAGGAGTTCCAGCAGCAAGAACTCCTCAAGCGTACGATGTGGTCCCGGAACCGAGGATATGGAGCGACGCCTGCAGGCCTTTGCGCGGTGCAGAAAGGAGCTATAAAGACTCCGCGGATCGCGGCTTTCACTGCCGAGAGCATGCTCCTTTTCGGGCGCCTGATCAAGCAGGAGAGGCAGTTCTGCCCTGCTCACAACCGAAATATCTTCCTCAAGCATACGCTCGCGAAGCAACTCAATCTCTTCGTGCGAAAGCCCAAAAATGAACTCCTCAACACTCTGCAACATCTCCCGGTTGTCCGCCGCCACAAAAAGAAAGCTGTGCCAGGCATCATCAAGCAAACTCGAAAGCTTCATTAGCTCAATGGTTCCAAACATGGTGCCAAAGACCGGCACCACCTGCGTACGAGCGCGCCACAGATCAATCAGGCTCGTCCCATAACGTGTAAGTGTAGGATCAAAGCGGTGTTCCCAGAGACAAAGCAACTCCTGCGCTGCTCGCCGCACCAGCGTGGGTGAGTAGAGCCAGCCCTGACTTACAACTGCGTGATACACATCCTCTGCAAGTAGAGAAAACAGCGCACTCTCCCATGCCTGTTGCACTGCGCTCGCATAGGGTGCAAGCCGACGGTTTTTCTCACATATCTGCCGAAGGTAGCCAAAGCAATGAACCTTTGCGGTAATGAAGCTTCTCCCAACGGCCACCTTCGTCGGCAAGAGCACAGTGAGGTCGCCGGAATCATGAACAACGGCATCCACCAGCATATCAATATCCGAGATAGTCTTGCTGCTGTCGCTTGCACCGAGTATCGACGGGTATCCGGCAAAGGCAGAGCTGAGAGAAGTAAGGTTCGCCTCCATATTGCTGAAGAGCGAAAACGCCTCTGGATCGGTGCGCCGTAGTGCTGTCCGACAAGCCTCGATCACCCGGCTCTCAGGAGCCGTGTAGACTCGAGGTACAGAGGCATTAAGACCGAACAAAATCACGTGCGGTGTTCCGGGCCTGTTCCACCGACTCTAGGCGAATCTGGAAGCTTCCACCTGGAGCCAAGTACTCAATATCGGCCCCCTCACGTTCGCCCATGAGGGCAAGCCCTAAGGGCGAGAGGATCGAGACACGCCTGGAAGCCTGCTTCACGTCGGCCGGGAAAACAAGCTCGATCTCGGAGGTCTCACCGGAGTCCGCTGCGCCAAGGTAGCGATATCGTACTACTGAGTTCACCGTAACGATATCGCGCGGGAGCTGGGTTTCGTCCACCACGCGGGCAGATCTCAGTTCCTCGGAGAACCGCATGAGTTGACCCTGGTCGAGCTTTCCACTGTACCGAAACCTTTCCACCAGGGTCTTGAGAATGTGATATTCATCATGGGTCAAGACGATAGTTCGTTGTGCCATCTTTTCCACCTCCATTGGTGCACGAGCATTGTCGATGGAGTTAGTATGGCGCAGCAATGGCAAGGCGAGTAGCCTGGAAAACTATGCAGAAAGCCTACATAAAAACTACATATCACCCGATCGAAGGTAGCTCATGAGACTAACTGCTTGGTTCGTAATGTTAAGCTTCTTGCGTATTGTGTTTCGGTGGCGGTCCACTGTGCTCTCGGAGAGATGGAGTTGTTGGGCTATCTCTTTGGAACTCAAGCCCCTCCGAATCAGTTGGGCAACCTCAAGCTCGCGACGCGTGAGCACCCGCCCGAGACGTAAAACAAAGGGAGTGTCGTCGTTGAAAACCTCATCTAGACCAGCAACGACCGCATCAAGTCGGCGGCGGTCGGTTGGACCAAGACAGTCCGACATCCTGAGTTGCTCGAGTTCCGGCCTGACGTAGGACTCAATATAGCTGACAGCTCGCTCTTGAACGGCCTTTTTCTCAGACTCTATCTGCGACAACACCTCACGCAGCGCGTGATTCTTTCCCTCCAGCTCAGCCGCCTGTGTCTGAAGCAGCTTGGTGGTTTCGCGTAATACTTCATCCATGTCGCGGCGCTGAAGAACGTCAGCGAGTAACGAGGCACACGACTCGAGAAGCCGCCGCTCCCATTCTTCAATGCGGTAGGTAGCTGCTTCCACTTCACAGCGAACTTGCGGCAGATCAAGATAGCATACTCGTATCTGCAACGGCTGCTGATCACTGTAGTGCCGCATAACCTCATACTCATCCAGTACGTGGGCTGCGGTGCTGGCCTGCCCGGTCGCAGGCCCAACCTTTACCTGGCGGCGCAGGGTCCGGATCTCGAAGCTGCTGCGCTCGGGAAACTGCAGAGCAACTCTGAGGATCTCGGCGGTCTCCTGCAGCAAGGTCTCAAGATTGCCGTCGCTCCGGGTAAAGCGGGTCGCAAGCGCATACACCGCTACCAGCTCCTTTTCACGTTCCTTTGTACTCACCAGGCAAGTGTACTTCAGCTGCGCACTCAGCGCAAAGGGTGAACTGTCCAACAGACCAGATAGTAAGGAAAGCCCTATTCTTCAGTATCAGCGTTTTACAGCTCAAGAATTCCGTGGCACACTGAGGGTAGCTTAGGAGGTTATCCAATGCAAAATAACGGCAATGCTGCAGGCGAACGCACGAAGGTCGATGTAGCGATTATCGGGGCGGGAGTAAGCGGCGCCTGTATTGCACGACAACTTTCGGCCTATGAGACCGAGGTTGCACTCATTGAGAAGGAAGCCGATGTCTCCTTTGGCGTCTCGAAGGCGAACTCTGGAATTGTTCACGGCGGATTTCACCACAGTCCCAAGTACCTAAAGACCCGGCTCGAGATTCGCGGAAACCTCATGTACGACCGCCTGCAGCGTGAGCTCGACTTCCCTTTTTCAAGGTGTGGCATTCTGGTGGTTGCTCTTAATGACGAGGAGATGAAGTACATTGACCACCTCTACAATCAGGGCTTAGAGAACGGTGCAATTGGCATAGAGATGTGTTCGCGCGAACGGATGTTTGAACTTGAACCCAAACTTGAACGTGACTGCGTTGGAGGCTTGCACGCACCCGGCGGTGGGGTCATAGAGCCGTACCGATTTGTGTTTTCTGTTGTGGAGTCGGCAGTAAAGAACGGGGTTCAGCTCCTGCGCGAGTTTGAGGTCGTGAAGGCCGAACGCTCTGGGGAGAAACATATAGTTCACGCTGCGGACGGCAGGGTCGTTGAAGCACGCTACGTAGTAAACGCGGCCGGGCTTTTTGCGGACCAGGTCTCGGAGATATTCGGTGCGGAAGAGTTCCAGATCACACCCCGCAAGGGTGAGTATTACTTGCTCGACCGCAAGACAAAGTCCTGCCCGAACCGAGTTCTTTTCCCGGTGCCTACCAAGGTGTCAAAAGGAATGCTGGTGATTCCAACGGTAGAAGGCACAGTACTCATTGGGCCTACCGCCGAAGAAATTGAAGACAAGACGGATCTCTCCACCAATGCCGACAAACTTGGGCAGATCCTGGACCAGGCACGCAAGATGGTACCTTCGGTATCCCAGACCGATGTAATAGCCGCGTTCTCTGGCCTGCGCCCGGCGCTGTTGCCGGAGGGAGATTTCTACATCGATATTTCTGAGAAGACCCCCAACTTCATTCAGGTTGCTGGCATTCAGTCACCCGGGCTCACCGCCGCACCTGCTATTGGTGAGTATGTCAAGGATCTCTTGAAGAAGGCCGGATGCCGACTGACCGAGAAGGCCCACTACGACCCCTTTGTAACGAAACTGCCACGGATTCGCGATTTCTCGCCCTTTGAAGCGGACGACTTGCTTAAGAAGGACGCCGCGTACGGCAACCTGATATGCCGCTGCGAGAAGATATCCGAGGCCGAGATTGTTGCAGCAATTCACGCCGGGCACACAACGCTTGATGGGGTCAAGTACTTCACCCGGGCCCAGATGGGACGCTGCCAAGGCGGTTTCTGCAGCTACAAAATTATCAAGCTGATCACGCGCGAGACAGGAATGAAATATGATCAGATCACCAAGAATGGACGCGACAGCGTTGTTCTTACCGGCCGGCTGTAGGAGGTAGATCATGCATGAACGCACATATGATGTCGCCGTAATTGGAGGCGGAGCTGCGGGTATGGCTGCCGCTGTAGAGGTTCGCAGGCACGGATTGTCATGCGCAATTGTCGAACGCGAGAATCAACTAGGTGGAATACTCATGCAGTGTATCCATAATGGGTTTGGCGTACAGGAGTTCAAGCAGGAGCTGTCCGGCCCCGAGT
Organism: Spirochaetaceae bacterium; assembly: GCA_003564775.1. GTDB lineage: Bacteria > Spirochaetota > Spirochaetia > DSM-27196 > SLAA01 > SLAA01. Next base: position 1,216 of record PXEI01000308.1, on the reverse strand, counting down.
TTGCAGAAGAGTTTATGGATTTAGTTGCCGAGGCCGGGACCGATGTCTTCCTGAACACAACCGTAGACAGCATTGAGGAGTCGGAGCACGGCAAGGAACTCTTCTGCTACTCACGCAAGGACGGGGTAGTAAAGCTCAATGTACAAGCGGTGATTCTTGCTATGGGATGTCGCGAACGCAACCGTGGGAATATTCGCACTCCGGGTAGTCGGCCTGCGGGCGTGTTCACCGCCGGGCTTGCACAACGGCTGGTGAACGTTGAGGGGTATATTCCGGGTAAGAACGTGGTTATCGTCGGCTCGGGAGATATTGGACTCATCATGGCACGCCGCATGACATGGGTCGGAGCAAAGGTGCACGGCGTTGTAGAAATTCAACCCTACCCGGCCGGGCTTACGCGCAATATCGTCCAGTGCCTGAATGACTTTGAGATACCGCTGTATCTCTCGCATGTGGTGTCCCGCATTGAGGGCAAGAACCGAGTGGAAAAGGTAACGGTTTCTCCGCTGGTCAACGGCATTCCCGACGAGGATCAGTCTTTTGAACTCCCGTGCGACACGCTGCTTCTCTCGGTAGGGTTGGTACCGGAGAATGAGTTGTCCGAGAACGCAGGGGTAGAAATCTCACCTGTTACCAGCGGCGCGGTGGTGGACTCCACCATGATGACCTCGGCACCTGGAATTTTTTCCTGCGGTAACGTACTCCATGTGCACGACCTTGCCGACTATGCCGCAGAAGAGGCGCGCCGTACCGGGGCCTATGCCGTTGCATGGCTCCAAAACAAAAGACCAGCCCGGCAACTCCGGATCAAGGCTGGTGCAAATGTGCGCTACGTAAGCCCAGGCATGATGAATCCGGAACTGCCGGACAAACTGTATCTCAGAACGCTTGTTGTGAAGAACAACGCACAGTTGGTCATGAAGCTGAACAACAACATCGTCAAAGAAAAGAAGTTGAGTCACGTACAACCGTCGGAAATGGTCAGCATCAAGCTGACAAAAAAGGACGTTGAGAACTGGAACGCCGAATCTGACTCAGTACTGGAGGTAAGCGTACAATGAGTGCACCCGAGGCCAAGGAAATGATCTGTATCAGTTGTCCCATTGGTTGCCGGATGACGGTATACGAGGAGAACGACTCCATAGTGGTCAAGGGCAACAAGTGTGCGCGGGGAAAGGTGTACGGGGAGGAGGAGTACCTCGCGCCAAAGCGCATG
>PXEI01000380.1 GCA_003564775.1 Spirochaetaceae bacterium | reverse complement strand
GAGCTGAAGAAGTGTTGAGCCGTCTCGATATCGACGTCGCTGCCGAAACCGCAACGCTCTCGGGCGGAGCTAAACGCCGTGTGCTGCTTGCACGCGCACTTGCCTCCGGGGCTGAGCTGCTTCTTCTTGACGAGCCAACCAACCATCTGGATATAGACACAGTGTTGTGGCTGGAGGACTATCTGGAGCGACTGACCCTTGGTGGCGGGTGCTCGGTACTCTTTGTAACACACGACCGAGCCTTTGCTCGAAGGCTTGCGACCTCGGTTGCCGAGATTGACCGTGGAGCGCTTATTCGGCATGACTGTGGCTACAACGAGTTTCTCCAACGCAGGGAGAAGCGGCTCCAGGATGAAGAGGAGCAACGGGCTCTCTTTGACAAACAACTAGCCGCCGAGGAGGCGTGGCTGCGGCGCGGAGTCAAGGCACGCCGTACGCGCGATGAAGGTCGCGTAAAGCGTTTGCTGGAGATGCGCGAGGAGCATATGGCTCGTCGCGCGCAGGCTGGCTCGGTGCGCATGGGAATTGATGTTGCCGCGCGTTCGGGTGATCTGGTAGCAGAGGTAGAGGGTCTTGGTTTTCGTTACGATGCAGCTGGCCCTGACATCATTCGTGAGTTCAGTACCTTTATCATGCGCGGTGACCGGGTAGGTATTGTCGGACCCAACGGGGTTGGAAAAACAACCCTCATTCAGCTATTGCTCGGCAAGCTTAAGCCGGACACCGGTTGGGTCAAGCTCGGCTCCAAGGTGCAGGTGGTGTACTTTGATCAGATGCGGGCCGTGCTGGACCCGGAACGGACAATTTACGAGAACCTGGGCGACGGCTATGACACCGTAAGCATTAACGGCAGCACGCGACATCTCACCGCCTATCTGAAAGACTTTCTCTTTGGCCCGGACGAGGCCCGTAAACCCGTCTCTATGTTGTCCGGGGGTGAGCGCAATCGTCTGCTGCTTGCCAAACTGTTTGCCGCACCGTCAAACGTCCTGGTGCTCGACGAGCCGAGTAACGACCTGGATGCCGACACGCTGGAGCTGCTTGAAGATCTGCTGTTGGACTACAAAGGCACTATTCTCTTGGTCAGCCATGATCGTGAGTTTCTGGACAACGTAGTGACCGACTGTCTTGTACTGAGCGCGGGTGGCCGGGTGCAGGAGTATGTTGGGGGCTACAAGGATTATCGTGCCGAGGAAGCCAAGCGCCAGGCGCAGGATCTCGCCGCCGGTGGTCGTGGCGGAGGCGGTAAGGGTGGGAGCCCAAACGGCGGGAACTCCAGGAACGCGAACGGTGCAAACTCCAATACCGGAAGCAGTCCTGCCGAACGCCGCCGCTCGGCCAAGGCAAAGGTCACCGGGCCACGGAAGCTGAGCTTCCGCGAGACGCAGGCGCTTGAACAGTTGCCAAACCAGATAGCCCAGCTGGAAGAGGAACAGGCAGCTATACACACCCAACTCGCGGATCCGGAACTGTACCGTGGTGGCCAGGACGGAGCTAGCGCTGCATCTCTGACTGCGCGGCTGCAGGAGATAGAAGATGAACTCACCGCGTGCTACGCGCGTTGGGAGGAACTGGAACGGCTGGCCGCCGAAGCTCCGAGCTGAACTGGCTACCAGAAACTGGCATCGCGCCCCTTGTACCTCTCCGCCGCACACGGGTATAACACCGGTATGGGTGATCAAGCAGCAGTTATCGGCATTATTACGGTTTCGGACAGGGCGAGTGGCGGCGTGTACGTAGACAAGGGTGGGCCAGCCGTCTATGACTGGCTGAACGAACGAATTACCACACCATGGACTGCCGTTCGACGAGTCATTCCGGACGACAGAGAAGGAATTGAAGCCACCTTGTGTGAGCTTGCCGACGACAAGAACTGCTGCCTGATAGTGACTACCGGCGGCACAGGCCCGGCGCCACGTGACCTGACACCGGAGGCCACCGAGGCGGTCTGTACTCGCCTCATGCCCGGGTTTGGTGAGCTTATGCGGGCTGAGTCCCTAAAGGTTGTGCCAACCGCTATTCTTTCGCGGCAGACTGCCGGTATACGCGGAGGCACGCTCATCATAAACCTACCAGGAAATCCGTCTGCCATTGCCGACTGCCTGAACGTGGTCTTTCCTGCAGTTCCCTACTGCGTTGAGTTGCTAGACGGCCCCTATATCGACACCGATCCTGCACTCCTCAGTGCGTTCCGGCCGCGTCATGCGCGTCGCCGAGAGGAAAGCTGAATAGAGCCTCTGTTCCTTGCGCTCCGTTCAGCCCATTCGGCTTACTTGTCCCGTGTGCCCCGGCTGTGACCGACGCCGGGCCTATTTCAAAACGTCCAGAAAGCTGACCAACCAAGGCAGTAACCAGCTGGAGTCCCAGGCCTTCACAACTTGCCTGCTCAAAATTCTCCGGGAGCCCCCTGCCGTTATCGCCGACTCGGACCTCCAGAAAGTTTCCATTGCGTCGGAGTGCCGAGACTCTGAGCTCGCCGTCGGTAGGTGCTTCATATGCATGTTGAAGCGCGTTGAATATCAGCTCACTTACTGCCAAGCCACAAGGCACGGCTTGGTCAATAGGCAGCACAACCGGGACAAACTCGGTAGTGACGCGAACGCGGGAAGCCCGATCTGATTGATAGAGATGCTGCACCAGCGCAGAGAGATAACTATCCAGCTGTACATCTGACTTGATTTCCGAGTTGTAGATGTGTTCGTGTGACAGGGCAATAGTCTGAACACGGCGTACGATACCACCCACGAGCTCACCGTAGTTCTGAGTTGAGTCGTGTGAGCCCTGGCTTAAACGGAGCATGCTTACCACGAGTTGCAGATTGTTCTTGACCCGGTGGTGAAGTTCATGTAGTGCTTCTTTTCGTTGCTGGAGACTGAGTTCGGCCTGGAGTAGGGCGGCTTCCATGCTGTGAAACGCGGTTTTTTGACGGTTGGCGTAGCGTCTCAGTATCAGGTACAAAAGCAGCGTGGTTGCGCCAACAAAGATCAAGCCCTTGATGGTCTGCGGAATGATGTATGGCGGGAGGCCGCCGATCGCGTTGCGAAAGGCCATATCCACCAGGTAGTCACTCAGGATGATCCATGCGGCGCCGAGAAAAAAATATAGCGCCGCAATTTTCTGAGGCCCCTTCGCGTCCATGCTCCTCTCCTGGATCTACCGGCTTCGGCGAGAGGCCTCGGCCTCTATGTCAAGAATGACGTTTCGTATGTCGCGCTCTCCAAATCGGTTGAGGGCGGTGCGCAGTCCAAACTGGTTTTCGCGAAAAACAGAGGTTGTTGTGTACGCGACATAGGTGTGCGGGCGTCCGCCAAGCGTAATCTCACGGAAAAACCAACCACCGTAGATATCCGTGTGCTTGCGGTCAAGCGACTCGGCGAGTTTCCACAGAATAGTGAACTCATTGCGAGACTGAATCTCGTCGGTTATGAAGTAGTGTAGTTCGTGCTCGTAGTCGCTACCGAATCCGAGCACTCGAAACGAGAGTTTCTGCTGGGTACGGACATATGAGTCGTTGTCAGAACAGAGAATTTCCGCTTCCACAAGCCGCCCAAGGTAGTCCGGGTGAGCCTCAAAATCTCGCGCCGCTGATACAAAGCCCTGCAACGGCGTTGAAAACACGGCGTGCATGTGGCCCGAAACCATTATGGCCCCTTCTCCCTCTGGCTCACCCACATACTTGTCGACCAGGAGTGGAGTACCGATATTGTCCGTCGGCTCGGTCGGTACCTGGGCGTCCCCTAAGGACAACTCAGGTACATCCGGTGGCGACACCGGTGCGCGACACTGCTGCTGAGCCAGAACCGTCGGAGCAGAAAGGGCACCAACCGCCAGTACAGCAAGAACCAAGATGATATGCGGTAGTTTTGGCAAACTGGACGTTCCTCCTATGAATTATTACCTTCAATATAAGGCTGACTTAGCACATAAGCCAAAAGTGAGCCCTTACTGTTAAAGATAACGCTAAATGCGTTTAGTTCACAGCCAACGACGAGAAGAAGGAGATGAAGAATGGCACAACAGAGAAATCCTTTCCAGGAAGGCCTTTACGCAGGACTTGGTATGGCCTTGCGCACAAAAGAGCGGGTTGAAGAGTATGCCAAGAAGATAGCCAGCGAGTATCAAATGAACGAAGAGGAAGGCAAGCGGTTCCTGGATGACATGGTAAAAGAGTCCAAGGAAACACGAACGCGACTTGATGAAATAGTTGAGCAGCGCTTCCAGGCCTTTGTTGAGGAGTCTGGCTTACCTCGGAAAGAGGACGTAGACAAACTGACGAAGAAGATTGCCGACCTCGAAAAGAAGTTAGATCAGAAGTAAGCATTTTAGGGGATACATACTATTCGTTTTTCAAAGCTGCGTCGTGGCGCGGTGGTCTCAAGATACGGGGAAATAATCTCTGTTCTTGCAAAATACGGTCTTGCCGAGTTTGTTAGTCACCGCCCGCTCCTTCGCAAAATATCTATCCCACTTACTCGAAGCGGGGGCCGCTACAGGCCTCCGCGCCTCGTTAGGGAGAGTTTTGCACAACGCATTCGACGTGCGCTTGAGGAACTGGGGCCCAGTTTCATCAAGCTGGGCCAGATACTCTCCGACCGGGCCGACCTTCTACCCAAGAGTGTAATTCTTGAACTCCAGAAACTGCAGGATGCCGTTCCGCCGATCTCAGCCGAGGAGGCCCGCGCCCGTGTGCAGGAGGAGCTTGGCCGTTCGGTAGATGAGCTCTTCCTTATGTTCTATGACGAGCCTGAAGGCGCGGCTTCATTAGCACAGGTACACCGGGCTATCTTGCCAACCGGAAGGACTGTTGCGGTCAAGATAAAGCGACCGGGAATTGACGACCAAATTCGGGCCGACCTGGAAATAATGCGGACCTTGGCCCAGTTTCTTGATAACCGTGTTAAGTACTTCGAAGTCATGTCGGCTGTCGAGCTGGTTGAGGAGTTCTCGGTTCAGATCTTGAAAGAGCTCGACTTCGTCGAGGAGTTTATCAGCCTCAAGAAGTTTGCCGATGACTACGAAGATGACTCCACGGTAGCGGTTCCCTATGTGTATGAAGAGTTCACAACACACGGTCTTCTGGTGCAGGAGTTTATGCACGCACAGCGGGTCTCAGATGTCATAGAAGGCGACGATCCACGTTTCGACAAGAAGCTCATCAACAAGCGTACCGCCGACTTCATTATGGCCCAGCTCTTCATTAACGGGTTCTTCCATGCCGACCCGCATCCGGGCAACTTCCTTGTGCTGGATGGAAACATTATTTGCTTCATTGATTTTGGCATGGTCTACTCGCTCAGGCCGCACGAACAGGACAACCTGAATCTCATGATGGCTGGGCTTTCGCGGTTCGACTCAACACTGGTTGCCCGGTCGCTCCTTAAACTTGGGCGGGCAGATGCCAAGGTAGATACCGCAGCGTTCCAGTCGGCAGTGCACGACTATATCGAGTTGTATCTTGACCGACCAATAGAGTATGTAGACTTGCCCGCCGCACTCATGGAATTGCTCCAAATGGTTGTGAGTTATGGAGTGCGTCTTCCGCCGCGACTTGTGTACGTGGCAAAAGTGCTTGGGAGCTTGCAGACTATTGGAAAGGGCCTTGACCCGGAGTTTAATCTGCTGGAGTACCTGCGTGAGTTCTCCCCACGGATCTGGGCAAATCAGTTCGGGTCAAAGCGTGCGGCAAACCGGGTAATTGACTCTGCTATGGCGTGGGGAGACGCCTTCCTTGACGCTCCGGATCTGATCCAGAACGCTCGTCGGTTCTTCCGTGACCGGCGTTTGCAACTGGACATGCCGCAGGCGGACACGCTTTCGGAGACCGTTGACCGCATTGGGTTTCGGCTCTCTTTTGGGATGGTGCTCTCTGCCCTCCTCATTGCCTCGGCGCTTATGGTGCATGCCGACATAGAACCTAAGATTCAGGGCGTCCCGCTCTTTGGCATTGTTGGATTCGCTATCGGTGGGGTCATGGGTATTGGGTTTCTGTTTGTGGGTGTGTACAGCTTCTTCAAGCATTGGCAGCGGCACCGACGTCCTCCGCGTCCTCGGTAACCTATGTTACCGAAGCTAACCTTGTCCCTCCGGTAGATTGACCTCCAGGAGGACAAATCATGCAAGATATGAATATGTACTGTCGTCAATGCCAGGAAGCGGCCAAGAATGAAGCCTGTGATGTGGTTGGTATGTGTGGAAAGCAGCCGTCTACCTCAAACCTGCAGGACTTGCTCATTCACGCCGTTATTGGTGTTGCGTATTATGCGGATCGGCTCGTGGAGTCTGGTGGTACGGCCACCGACGCCGGAGAGTTCGTGATGCGGGCCCTGTTTGCCACCATAACCAACGCCAACTTTGACGATGATCGCATTAGCAGCTATATAGGAGAGGCACAGACTCTACGCGCAGAGCTTGCCCGTCACTGTGAAGAGACGCGTCGTATGCCCGCAGTCAGCGAGCTTCCAGATGCAGCAACGGTGTCACTTGATAATCCCGAGGAGTATCGGGATCGCGCGGGCGATTTCGGTGTGTTTGCAACGGAAAACAAGGACCTGCGCAGTCTGCGCGAGACAATCATCTATGGCTTGAAGGGAGTTGCCGCATATGCGGAGCACGCAGCAGCGCTTGGCTACCAGGATGAAGGTATATACCGTGATTCTTTTCGGCTTCTTGCCGCCTGCACCGAGGAGCATTCCGCTGAGGAGATGACGAATCTCGTACTCAAGACCGGCGATGTAGCGGTGCGCACCATGGCTCTTCTGGACAAGGCCAACACCTCAAGCTACGGAAACCCCGAGATCACCAGCGTGAAGATTGGTGTTGGGACTCGCCCAGGCATTCTGGTTTCCGGTCACGACCTGAGAGATCTCCATGAACTCCTGGAACAGACCCAAGGCACAGGGATCGATGTCTACACGCATTGTGAGATGCTTCCGGCGCATTACTATCCAGTCTTCAAGAAGTACTCGCATTTCGTGGGGAACTACGGCGGGTCATGGTGGAAGCAGGACAGGGAGTTTGCTAGTTTCAATGGGCCGGTTCTCATGACCACGAACTGCATCACGCCGGTGAAAGACTCATACCGTGAACGCATCTTCACTACCGGACAGGCTGGGTACCCGGATGTACCGCATATTGCCGACCGAGTCGGCGACAGACCAAAAGACTTCTCGGCGGTGATCGAGTGTGCCGGTGCATGCGAGGCGCCACAAGAAATCGAAACTGGCGAGATTGTCGGAGGCTTTGCCCATGCTCAGGTTGCGGCCCTGGCTGACAAGGTTGTAGATGCGGTGAAGTCCGGGGCAATTCGTCGCTTTGTCGTCATGGCCGGGTGTGACGGACGGCAAGCTGGACGCAAGTACTTTACCGATGTCGCAGAGCAGTTGCCAGAAGACACCGTAATTTTGACAGCCGGTTGTGCCAAGTATCGCTATAACAAACTTCAGCTGGGCGATATCGGAGGTATTCCGCGCGTACTGGATGCCGGACAGTGTAACGACTCCTACAGCCTGGTCGTAACCGCGCTTAAGCTCAAGGAAGCCTTTGGGCTGGAGAACCTCAACGAGCTTCCAATCTCCTACGACCTTGCGTGGTACGAGCAGAAAGCCGTGTGTGTGCTTCTTGCCCTGTTGTCCTTAGGGGTGCGGGATATCCGTCTTGGCCCAACGCTACCGGCCTTTCTCTCACCGGGGGTCGCACAGGTGATTGTGGACGCCTTCAATCTACAGCCAACTACCGAGCCCAAGGCCGACATCGCCGCCATGCTTGCGTAGTTCCGCTCCATAAGCAAAGTGCCGAGGCCTGGAGGGCATCCTTCGGGCCTTGGTGTCGCATGCCACGATCACAGCGAATACTCGCGCTTAGTCTGAAAATTCCCCATCAGCCACTAATCACGCATTCATCACGACAGATTCCCTACTATTATTCTTGCCAATTCGACAAAGATGCTATAGTACACGACCGTATCAATTAACTATTATCGATATGGTGGCGGCTGGTCCACAGGCGGTATTCTACGGCCAGAACCCACGCCGGATAGGTACTACCCACCGAAACCGTTTTATGAACGCCATTGGCGTTAACACAACTCAGACTCACAATGCGGCGCGAAACACTGCACGGAGTCGTGGTCTCGGAGCTACCTACGGTGGTGAGCTCACCGATATTCCGGCATCCAAGATCCGGGAGATTGCTCGTGGCTTGGCAGAGAACGCACCGGCAGCTGCTGTTGACACAAGCTGGAATCCGAGTGTCGCGCGGAGCATCCTT
>PXEI01000254.1 GCA_003564775.1 Spirochaetaceae bacterium | reverse complement strand
CTCCTCTGTTATTGGCATGCACCATTACGAAGTCTTCCCGGAGATTCCGCACAAATGGCGCGATGTCCACCAGCGTGCACTTGCAGGAGAAACAATCCGCTCAGATTCCGACTCATTTGAGCGGGAAGACGGAACTGTGGACTACACACGCTGGGAGTGCCGGCCGTGGTACGCTCCCGACGGAACGGTCGGCGGAATCATTCTGTATACCGAGGTGTTGACGCCGTTCATGCAGGTGCAGGACGAGCTCCGCCTCTATGCAGCAGAGAAGGTGACACTTCTTAAGGAGGTGCAGCACCGCGTCAAGAACACCATGATGACCATGGGGAGTCTGTTGTCGCTCCAAGCGGCTACCCTGCAGGCCCCAGAAGCAGTTGCCGCAATAAACGACGCTCGGAGCAGGTTCCACAGCATGGAGCTCCTCTATGACCAACTCTACCGAACCGACGGAACCGCCGAGGCTTCGGTACGCGAGTATGTGGAGAGCCTGGTACATACCGTCATAGATCTCTTTCCCGGGGGAGACAAGGTGCAGGTAACGACCGAGATAGACGAGTTCAAACTGGGCATGAGGCAGCTCTCAACCCTGGGAATGATCATGAACGAGCTGGTCACAAACTCCATGAAGTACGCCTTTCGTGGGCGTGATGATGGGCATTTTTCCGTGCGTGTGCATCTCCAGGGTGAGTCGGTCAGGGCGGTAGTCCAGGACAACGGCCCAGGCCTTTCGCCGGCGTTCAACGAAGAAGCTGGGGGAGGTTTTGGGCTGGACATGGTGAAGGCTCTTGCTGAACAGCTTGATGGCACGATCCGCTTTGAAAACAACAGTGGAATGCGCGTGGTACTGGAGTTCAGACCCGGCCTTCGCGGCAGCGGTTAGCCCGCTCCGGCGTTGCCCACGTGCCCACGTGCCTCGTGCCCGCAGCTACTGTTAGAAGTTTGTTAGACGTGTTTGAAATTGGTTAACCTGGTTTTCCCCTCCCCACCTGTGAGCTACTATCCTTTGTATGAAAATAGCAATGAGTTGCGCAGGAGAAGGATTTGGTCACGTCTCACGGATGATTAGCTTCGCGCAGGGCTTGCAGGCTCGGCATGAACTCGTGCTCTTTGCACCAAAATCCGTGCAGCATCATATCAGACGGAGCTTACCTCATGCACAGGTAATCACTATTCCCTATTTTCACCTCACCAAAAAGGATGACCGGATTGTCTACCTGGACACGGTGCGGCAGAATTTTGCCAAGTTCATTCGGTTCAGGGTCGATGTCCGAGCTATTCGTCAGGAACTGCGCAGGCAGCGGGTGCAGGCCGTGGTCAGCGACTACGAGCCCTACCTCCCCGCAGCGGCCCGCGCCCTTGACCTGCCGGTGCTCCAGGTGAACCATCCTGGCGTGGTGCTCCAGTATCGCAGCATCTCACCGGACGCGTTGGTGGCGACCGCGGTTGCGCGACTCATGATGGGGCGCTATGACCGCAGACTCTACGTCTCGTTTTATAATGGCGATGTCGGACCAATTCTCCGTGACGAGTTCAGCACAAGCCGTGTCGAGCGTGGGGACTACTACGTGGTGTATGTCAAACCGACCTACCGCCGCCGTGTGGCAGCAGAGCTTGAACGCCATGGGGTCACCAACTACCGCATGTTCCCCAACCCGAACCTGAACTACGCCGAGGCGCTTGCAGGCTGTAAGGGTGTGATTACCGGGGCGGGCCATCAGAGCCTTAGCGAAGCGGTTACCCTTGGGAAGCCGGTTTTTGCTATTCCTCAGCGGGGGCAGTATGAACAGCGGCTGAACGCACGAATGCTGGTTGCCTCGGGTTGGGGCATGAAGGGCCGCTTCTCGAATCTTGGAAAGACGCTGCCCCACTTCATTGCCTCTATCGACCGCTTCCCCCAACTGCCACAGTCGCAGCTGCAACGGCTCTCGCACATGCGGCAGTCGCCTGCATCCGCTTCAACCTACAGTGATCACAACGGCAACACATTCCGGTTTGTTAACGACCGGGAAGTTGCGGTGCAGTACATTGAGAACTTTGTTCAGGAGTATGCTGGTACCGGCGTAGTTCAGCGGTTCATCATGACCGTGCAGGCAAATATGCAGCATACGCTTCAGGCGCTCGGACTTGCGGGGTAGGACATGGTCAACTGCGACATTAACAGTTTGGTACCGGAGCTCGGCGCAGGCGCACCCTCGCCAGCGCGTACCAGCAACGGGGGTAACATCATCCACGACTTCAGTTATAACAATCTGACACGGCTTTTCAGAAGCACCGAGCCACAGCCCCTTCCTCAAGATCGACCCATTGTGATCTTCAGCGACTTTCACGCGGGCGATGGCAGCTCGCGGGATGACTTCCTTGCCAACTCGGACCTCACGATGGAGGTGCTGGAGGAGTACTACCGGAGGGGATTTCACCTCGTACTCAATGGCGATGTTGAGGAGTTGCAGAAGTTCTCAATGAAGAAGATCCGCCAGCGGTGGGTAGAGCTCTACTCAATTTTCAACCGCTTTGCGAGTGAGGGGCGTCTCGTACGGCTTGTAGGAAACCACGACCTGCAGTTGTTGTCGGATCAAGGTGTTGAGGTGCCGGTGCAACAGGCCCTGCGATGGGAAGTTGGCGACCCAGGTTCCCCGGACTCCATCTTCCTCTTTCACGGTCACCAAGCATCGCGCCGTTATGAGATGTACAATGATCAGGTTGGGTGGCTTTTGCGCAACGTGGTGGGCAGACTGCCGGTCAGAAACTTCTCGGTGAGTCATGACAACCACAAAAAGAAGGTGCTTGAGGAGCGCGTCTATACCTTCTCACGAAGGCAGCGCATTATGTCCATCATTGGCCATACGCACCGGCCTTTGTTTGAGTCGCTCTCCAAGACTGACTGGGTGAAATACAACATTGAGCGTCTCTGCAGACAGTATGCTACCGCCAGCGCGCCTGAGCGAGAGGCAATTCAGGGCGAAATAAACGACCTCAAGAAGTACCTGGTGCGTACCGTACCGGACCGTCGGGCCGATGTCGGCAGCATCTACCACGACAGCTTTGTGGTGCCCTGTATGTTCAACTCCGGATGCGTTCTTGGAAAGCGTGGAATCACTTGTATTGAGCTCAGCGGGTCCGACATCGCACTGACCTACTGGTTTGACCGCAACCGCACCAAGCGCTACCTGCGGTACGAGGGCTACGACAGCCGTAACCTGGAGGGGACACCGTATTATGAGACGGTCATTCAGTCTGAAACCCTCGACTATGTCTTTTCACGCATCCATCTCTTGAGCTAATGCCGTTGGTCCGGCGGCTCGCTCCGGCCGGGCTTGTCTGGTGATCTTCCCAGGACCAGGGCGGTTTTCAAAAACTCCCATGCCTGGGAAGCTCCGAAATGCCGGACGCTAGCCAGGAGGTAGTGCAGGCGCACCCCCCACCTGCCGCCGACCGGAACAGATCCAAACAGCTTTCCAACACTGATATTCCCAAGCGGAATCACCCAGCCCGGATCTACAGGGCGGAACGGTTGCGGCGTGTGGCCCTGCATAACGAGTGCGCAGTTCAACGCCGCGCGACGGCCTGAGTCGTGGGCAAATATGAGCGCCCGTCGCAGGACAGACTCACCGTCGCTCAGTGCGGCGGCATCTCCGGCAACAAACACCTCCGGATGCTTGGGTAGTTGCAGATACTCGTTGGTCTGAAGGCGTTTATCACGGCTCTGATCAAAGCTCCCGGCTATAGTGTCGTTGGCTCCCTGCATTCCAGCTGTCCAGCATACAACCGGGTTGTGCACCCTCGTACCATCGGACAACGTGGCCTCGGTCGAGCTCAGCTCCTCAAGAGATACTCCGGTTTTCAGTTCTACATCTATGCTGCGCAGATATGCGAGTACCGTGCGTCGCGTCTTCTCCGGAACAAAAGAGAGTATATCGTCTGCTTTCTCAACCACGAGAATAGACAGCCCGGGGCGCAGGTCAGCATATCCATGGTGGGCAAATGTCGCTACCTCCAGTCCGGTGTAGCCGCCGCCAACAATTAGCAGAGTGGCGTGATCTGCTTCACGCGACAAGCGCAGGAGTTCGGCGCGAAGGGCCGTGGCCGCCGCAAAGGAATGCAACGTGTGCAGTGTCCCGGACTTGGGAGCAAATCCAAAGAAGGCTGGCATTGAGCCGTTTGCAATGACAAGGTAGTTGTACTGGTAGGTCTCGTTTTCCCCGGCGAGGAGGCGTGCTCCCAAATCCAGTGCAGTGATTCTGTCCTGTACAAGGCGGACGCCCTTGGGAAAGATCTCGGTAAACTCCCGAGTTAACGCCGCCCTTGGCACCCGACCGGACAGCACGTCCGGAAGAGCTGGGAGCATGGTGGCATATGCATTCGAATCTATGAGAGTAAGATCCACGCCGGGAGTCTTTTTCAGAAACGTTTTCACCGCCTGCAGGCCAGCAAAACCACCGCCGAGCACAATTACTTTGAATTGGTCTTTCATACTCTGCCGAATATACGGTCGTCCTATCTGCGGGTACAGCAAAAATCCGCGGTCACGGATGTCGACCGGGCGACCGGGCGACCAGGCGACTGGGCGACTGGGCGACCAAGCATAGATCACAGCAAATAACGCCAGCCTCCAGCAAAACAGCTGGGGCTACGAGAATTTCCGTGCTAACATACAAGCACAGCACTGACCAGGAGGAACAGATGTGCCAAACGGTGTCGAGTATCGATGTTGGATTTAGTCGTGAGTCCTTTGCCGCAGGAACACATATCTGCATGGTCTTTCGCGATGAGGAAGAACGTCGACGCATTGTATCCAAGTTTATAGAGAGCGGAATTCTGTCACACGAACGGGTGTACTATTTTGCCGATACTGCCCAGACGTCTGATGTCAGCAGCTGGTTGGCCGAGCTCGGTGTAGACATACTCGAGGCTCAAGCATCAGCTGCGTTTACCATAGATGAGGCAGTCGCTACCTACTGTCCGGATGGGCGCTTTGTGCCGGAGCGTATGCTTGAAGAAATCAAGACTGCCTATAGTTCCAGCCGTGAAGCAGGGTTTCCCAACTCACGCGTGACCGGGGAGATGTCCTGGGCTCTCCGGGACATTCCAGGTGTGGAGCGCCTTATGGAGTATGAGTCCGGCGTCAATACGGTACTCCTGACCCATCCTATTACCGCGATGTGTCAGTACGATGCAAACCGCTTCAGTGGCGACATTGTGTTTAAGGCGCTCCAAGTGCATCCCTATATGGTGATGAATGGGCAGCTTGTTAAGAACCCGTACTATATTGCCAAGGAGTAAACCATTTGCGCCGAAGATCCGAACGCGGCTGGAGTTCTCCACAGATTTCTCTCCGCGGGACCCTTCATTAACAGCTATACCAATGTCGATAGAATGCGTGAGTTTGCCGCAGCCGCCCTGGAGAGCATTCCTGGTGTAGCCGCTTGTTCCTTTGGTGCTTCCGAGTCAGCGCCAGGTGGCTCTCCCCTGACCCCGGTAAACAGAGGCCCAATCCCACATGAGGAGGGCGATATTGATTCAGACTACACCGTGCGGTTGGAGACCGGCAGCGGGAGTTATGGGCAGGTCATTATAGAGCTTGACGACCGTGAGCAGTTTCGCGAGTACGAGGCTGCGGTGCACAACTTTCTTGGCTCGTTGGCTATGCGGCTTGAGAACATTGACTATCAGTGCCACCTTGAGGAGCGCGTCAAGGAACAAACAGCTGAGTTAAACGCAAACCGCCTCTTCCTGCAGTCTATCCTGGAAAATAACGGTGATATCCTGTTTGTCATTGACCGCGAGTTCAGTATCCTGCAGGCAAATAAGGCCGCCTTTGAACTGGTGAGCAGTAACGGTCAACCTGGAAGAAAGCTCCTCGGTGAAAAGTGCCACTCGGCATTCTATCGGGATGACTCGCCCTGTCTCTGTTGTGCCTCCGTTACAACCATGCAGTCCGGCACTCCACAAAGCCGAACCGTTGCCTACCCGGACGGAACTGGGGGTAAACGCTGGTTTGATGTTTCTTCTTTTCCTATTTGCAATGAAGAAGGCATAGTGGTCAATGTAATTGAGGCATGGCGTGCCATTGACGATCTCAAGATTCTTCAGGATGAACTCCAGCAGGCGGTCAAGGACAAAGAACTCCTACTGCGTGAGATACACCACCGGGTGAAGAACAGCCTCAACGCGGTTATGGGGCTGCTCCGGGTCCAGTTTTCGTCTTTTGAGGACGAGCCGGTTCAGAATGCCGTGAACGCCTCTGTGGATCGCATTCAATCCACAGCGCTCGTGCACGAGTTCCTGTACAAGTCGGACTCTTTGGAGTCTCTAGACTTCCATGCCTTTGTTGAACGCGTTGTGCATGAACTCACGCGCACCTACGATCCTGGTGAGCAGATCGAGATCAGAACAGATATTCAGGATATTCAAGTTGGTATAAATGATGCAGTCCCTCTGAGCCTCATTGTTACCGAGGTGATCACCAACGCACTCAAGTACGCCTTCCCGGGCGGCCAGCCTGGCTGCATCTCCATCCAAACCCGAGTCCTTGACGCCGAAACGGCCGAGCTCCAGATACGCGACAACGGCATAGGCCTGCCTGAAGATTTTGATCTTTCCGACATCGACTCCTTGGGCATGCAACTGGTTCAGGCGCTTACTTCACAGATTGATGGAAGCATGGAACTGAGCGGAAGAGACGACGCCAGTGGCACCTGTTTCCGGCTGCGCTTTCAGCAGCGCGGGGGCCGCACCTAAACGGGTGCACTGAGCGTCGGTACATCATGCTGCGTGGCGGCTGCAATTTTTCTTTACTCGAGGCAAAGTGCGAAGTATCCTACAACTGCCCAAGTGCAGATACAAAAAGGACACCTCGATAATTGAAAACCAGACCGCCTGCTTCCAAAAACTCACGCTCAGTTCCCCACCATAGTGTACTTGGTTTTGCGTTCCTCGTGGTCGGTATGGCAGCGGGGCTCCTGTTCCTTAGGATCACACCGCATGCAAACAATGTTTCGCTTCATCCACGACTGATTGTCGAGGTCGTTTTTGCGCTGCTAATGGTGGTCTCTTTGACCCTGCTCAGCTTCTCCCACCGGGTGTCCAAACAGCTGCACGCCCGCCCGCTTATCTTGAGCGTGATTGGATTTGGCTTTCTTTTCCTGCATGCAGTCGTGGATCTTACGGCAAACTTTGTGTATGGGTCACCTTGGGGTGCGCTTGAGTTGAGCTCGGAGGTGAGCAAACTACTTGGCGTCGTCTTTCTTGTTGTGTCGGTAGTGGTGTGGGTGCGGACAGTTCGGTGGAGCGAGCTTTCCATGCAGGAAGCAAGGTTTCGCGGGCTTTTTGAGCTTGCTCCAGTGGGAATTGCCATGAACGACTACCAATCGGGTGAGTTTCTGGAGTTTAACGCGGCACTTCTTGAACCGGCTGGGTACACGCGCGAGGAGTTCCGCGCTTTGAGCTACTGGGAAGTGACGCCGGAAGAGTACTTTGAGGCGGAGAAGAATCAGCTCGCGTTGATGGAAACGCGGGGCTCCTATGGGCCTTTTGAAAAGGAGTACATCAGGAAAGACGGGAGCCGATATCCCGTGCTGCTGCACGGATTCAAGACAACAGACCCCGCTGGCAGAGAGGTGATCTGGTCTCTTATCCAAGATATCTCTGAACTCAAGGCGGCGCAGCAGGCAGTAGCCGAGAGTGAGACACGATTCCAGCAGCTGGCTCACGTTGTGAACGTTGTCTTTTGGATACGCACCCCCGAAACAATGTTATACATTAACCCGGCCTACGAGATGGTCTGGGGACGGACACGGGAGTCCCTGTACGCCGACCCGTTTAGCTTTGTTGCTGCAATACATCCGGAAGACCGGGATCGGGTAGTCCTGGCCCTTCAGCGTGAGTTTGGCGAGGTGGGAGAGTTTCAGGAAGAGTATCGCATCGTACGTCCGGACGGTTCGGTGCGGTGGGTGAGAGCTTCGAGTAGTCCGGTCTTTGACGAGCACGGCGTCCTGATACGTTCCGCAGGCACGGCAACTGACATTACCGAGACCAAGCTTGCCCTGGAAGAAGCAGAGCGCGCCGGTCGGGCAAAAAGTGAGTTTCTTGCCAACATGAGCCATGAGATTCGAACGCCACTGAACGCAATAATTGGCATGAGCACCCTTCTGTCCGAGACCGGCCTAACCGCAAACCAGTACGACAAGCTTGCCAAGATCCTCAGCTCCTCGCGGCTGCTTCTGAGCATTATCAATGACATTCTGGACTACTCCAAGATCGAGGCCGGGAAGCT
>PXEI01000291.1 GCA_003564775.1 Spirochaetaceae bacterium | reverse complement strand
CTCATGCTTGATATGAACAAGCGGGCCTGGTCCTCCGAGGCATGTGAGACCTTTGATATCCCATCCCGAGTTTTACCAGAGATCAGACTGCCTTCAGAGGTTGCTGGCAAACTACGTAGAGAGCTTGCCTCTGAGCTTGAGTTGTCCGACTCGCCAGTTGTTGCGGTTGGGTGCAGTGACCAGGCTGCCGCCGCGGTTGGTGCAGGCGTGTTGGAGCCGGGTCTCATGCAGCTTATGCTGGGCACCGGCGCTCAGATCATGACGCCCATCGACAGTGGTGAGGTCATGCCACCTCGAAGCCTGAACATGTTCTGTTTGCACGAGGCGTGGTGCTTGCAGGGAAGTATACAGAATGCTGGCTCCGCGCTGAACTGGGTGCGGAGCACCTTCCGCGCTGACTGGAATGAGGTTATGCAGGCTGCGTCACAGCGACCTGCCGGACCGTTGTTTCTGCCGTACCTGACCGGGGAACGCGCGCCGATTATGGATGAGCTCGCAAGTGGGGCATTCCTTGGAGTGCGGTACGGAGCTGGTCGTGAGCACATGTTGTTTGCTGTTATAGAAGGCGTTGTTCACGGTATCTGCGACGCAGTTGAGGAAATTGACCGTGTGGTGGCGCTTCCGGATGCCAGCGAGATCCGTTGTGGTGGGGGTGGTGCCGGGCAGGATGCATACGTGCAGCTTCTGGCCGACTATCTTGGGCGCCCACTCTCGGTACTGGACCGTTCCGGTTCAACGGCGCTGGGGGCCGCCATGCTTGGAGCGGTTGCGGCTGGCGTGTATGACAATGTCGCAAGCGCCGGTGTAGCAATGGGGCTCAAGGTTGGTAAGGTTCTTGAACCGAACCCCACACTGTCGAGCGAGGTATCGGCGCGCAGGTCCGAGTACCGCTTCAGACGAGATCAGAACTTGCAGACCGAACGCACCCTGCGCGAGCGAAACTGAGTCAAAACATGTCGGTACTAGCCCTCGATATTGGTGGAACGAATCTACGCTCAATGGTACTCGACTCCAGTCTAGACGGCTATGACACTATCTTCCCTGGCGGCGAACGCCCTACGCTGTGCAAAGTCGAGCGCGGATCAGATGGAACTCTAGACATCACTGCGGTGGGCTCTGTTGTGCAGGGGTACATAAAGGCAGGCAGGGCCAAACCCGGAGTGGCCGAGATTGAGGCGATTGGCGTTTCGATAGCCGGAACGGTAGACCGGAGCCGTCGGGTAGTAGTGCGTGCTATGAACCTTGGCCTCACTGAGGTCGAACTTGCCAGGATGCTGGAGCATGCTGCTGGGGTTCCGGTGGTGCTGGAGACCGATTCCTTCGCCGCTGGTCTAGCCGAGGCACGCCTGGGCTCCGGACGGGGATATGATCCAGTATTGTTCCTGACCATTGGCACAGGGATTGGGCATGCGGTGATATGCGCTGGTGAGGTGCTCCGTGGTGCCCGCTCGGGAGCCAGCGTCTTTGGCCATATCTGCGTGGAGCCCAATGGCGTTGAGTGTTACTGCGGGCGCCGTGGTTGTCTGTGCATGTACGCGTCCGGTCCGGGCGTGGCGGCTCTGGCGAGGAGTGCGGGGTACGACTCGGACGGCGAGTCAGTGAGTAGAGCCGCGCGTAAAGGCGAGAGCTGGGCTCTGGCGGTCGTTGCACAGGCGGACATGTACCTTGCCCGTGCGCTTGCCGGTGCGCTCTCACTCATCAATCCCGCACGGGTGGTGATTGGTGGCGGTGCCTTTCCGCCGGATGCCGAGCGCTTTATGCGATTGCAGGCTTTGGTGGCGGAGCGGGTCCATCCTTCGGTTGAGCCGATAGAGATAGTTCCGGGCAGGTTCCCGGAGCGTGCGTCCTTGGTCGGGGCTGGCCTGATGGCTGAAGACCTGGTATCTGGGAAAGAACGAGGTGAACATGGGTAAAGAGGACATTCGCAGCTGGATAACGCGCGCGTCGAGTGAGGGTTGGGCCATTGGTGAGTTCAATGTCTACAACATGGAAACTATGAAAGGAGTGCTGGCAGCGGCTAATGAGTTGCGCTCTCCGGTGATTATAGGAATTACTATGGGCGGCCTGGCTCACGCTGGCCTGCGCTACGTCACTGCTCTCTGCAACGAACTCAGAGCGGAGGCGGAGGTGCCGCTTTTTGTTCACCTTGATCATGGAGCGGACTTTGAGACGGTGCGGAGCGTCATTGAAGCCGGGTTCGACTCGGTTATGTTGGATGTATCGCGCCTGCCTTATGAGAAGAACGTCAAGGTGGTTCGTGAAGCTGCTCGGTTTGCGCATGCTGCCGGTGTAGGGTTTGAGGCCCAGATTGGGGAGACATGGGATGAGGAGACCGGTGAGCAGCGCACCGAGACCACCCGGCCGGAGGATCTCAAGCGCTATGTTGAGGCGACCGGCGTTGACTACCTTGCTGTATCGTTTGGCAACACCCCCGGCCGAACCGACGGCCTGTCCGAGCCTGACCTTGAGTTGTTGTTGAACCTGCTCAAGACATCGCCCGTACCTCTGGTCATGCATGGTGGTACAAGCATACCTGAGTCGGTGCTCCGCACAGCAATTAATGCCGGCGCGGCCAAGGTCAATATTGATACACACATAAAAAGAGCCGTAAACAGCACCCTTGAGCGTGCCTATACGGGAAGCTACAACCACGATCCGCGGGTGCAGTTTCGCGAGCTTCGTGAGGCAGTCAAGAAGGCGGTTGCGGAGAAGATGCAGCTGTTTGGTTCGGTGGGCAGGGTGGATACGCGGTGATTGTAGCCCTGTGTGGAGTGCCTGGTGTTGGAAAGTCTTACCTGGCAGCTGCGCTCGCCCAGACCAGGGGCTGGACGGTACTAGACCGCGACACGGTGAGGAATGCTATCTTTCCAACTCGTTTTCTTGACTACTCCCCAGAGCAGAACGATCTCGCCAGTGAACTGACCTACAGAGTCTGCGGCTACATTTTCAAGCACCATCCGGGTGAGGTAATCATTCTTGATGGGCGCCCATTCTCTCGACGGGCGCAACGTGAGCGAGTACGCGCGCTTGCAGGTGAGCTTGGTGTGCCTGTGGCCTTTGTTCACTGCATTGCCTCGGAGCAAGTGGTGCTTGACCGCCTGGCCCGGGTGAACAGTGACCCGGAGAACGACCCACGCGCAGACAGAACCGAGCAGAAACTCCGTGCCATCATGCAGCAGTTCGAGCCCTTCCGGAACGAGGCTGTTCTTGAGATATCGACAGAGCCTCCCATTGTTGACCAGGTGAAAGCGGTAACTGCGTATCTCTCAGAGATAGGTTGAACGCGACCGGGTTATCTGTTGGGTTGGATGAGCGAGGAGGCTCGGACAATAAGGTCTGCATGTGTGGTCACAGTAATGGGCGGGCGATCCGGCTCATTAATGCGGCTGAGCATGGTCTCAACGGCAAGGTCTCCAAGTTCGGCACAGGGTTGCCTGAAGGTCGTAAGCGGTATGCGTGCAAAGCGCGCGTACTTCACGTCGTCGAACCCTAAAATTCGGAGGTCGGACGGTACGTTAACTCCAAGGCTGTCGGCCGTGAACATAAACTCCGCCGCGGTGACGTCGTTGGCGGCTACAATTTCGCTTGCTCCCGACTGCACAAGGCTACGCACGAACTCATGATCACTCGGGTCGCCGGTGTGATAGTAGCCGGGTTCGGCCTCTATGCCCGCGTCCCGCAGTGCCATTCCAAAGCCACGCTCCCGGAGGGTGACGGTGCAGGCCGAGTGTGGCTTCTGCAGGAAATCCACCCGTTTTGCTCCCTGCTCAAGATAGTGCTGCGCCGCAAGATATCCGGCCCGGATGTTGTCAATACCCACAAGGTCAAACTCGCTTCGCTCGGGAAACCTCAGGTAGTCTGCGTCCAAAATAACTACGGGAATCTTTGCCGCACGAAGGCTGTCCACGATCCGTCGGTTGGTGATTTCGGACTCCGGGGTCAACTCCAAAGGAACGAAGAATACACCATCTACGCCACGCTCAATGTAGCGCATGCAGGTGCGCTCAAAGTCAGCCGCAATGTTGCCGCCGCTATGCGCTGCCGAGTCACCCCACAGAACATGAAAGTTGTGTGTATGAGACTGTTGGGCAATGCGGGCACAGATGGGTTCGAATATCTCAGTGATTCCGAGCATGGGTATGAGGAGTCCGAAGTAGGTGTCCTTGGTAGCGTCCCCGGCAGGCTCGGTGGGGCCAAGCTTGTCAGGCGTGAACTGCCTGCGTTGCGGCGTAGAGACAAAACTCCCCGCACCGCTGCGTCGACGAATCAGGCCGTGGTGTTGTAACATGGAAAGCGCTTTGTTGACCGTCGGACGAGAAACAGTATAGTGCTGCACGAGTTCTACTTCGGTGGGCAGTTGGTCACCCGGAAGATACTCGCCAGAACTAATTCGGGATTTGATATCATCGTAGATCGTTTGATACTTGGACTTCGAACGGTTCATAATATGTATAGACATATTGTACATCAATGTTAGCAAAAGGTATAGCTCAATCAGATTGGTTTTTCATAGAGCGAGGAGTGTTGGTATGACAGAGGCGGATCTACAACGACTTCGTACAATAATAGAGGCCCATATCGCGGAAACCAGGAGTAGCCTTCCGTATCTTGCTGAGGAAAGCAAGGCGGTTGAACCCAATGTGTCCTTGGGGTGTGGTAAAGACATTCCTATGGGTAGGCTGGAGGTGGTTCCCGAGGCCTTTGTCTGCGTGGAATGCGCCTCCCGTCCACGATAGCGTGCCGAGAGCAATGCACTGGAAAGTTGCAGCTGCTTCCTGTAGGTTGGGTGGTATGGATAATCTAACACAGATACCTGGTTCGAACCGGGGTGTGATACTCGGTGTTTTCATAGTTTTGATAGTGGTGCTTGCAGGGTGTAGTGAAGCCGCCCCCACCACCGGCACCAATGGTGAGTCTGTTCCCGTGCGGTTGGGAACCTTGCGCGGCCCGACGGCGGTAGCTTTTGCTCCGGTACTGGCGGGTCCTGGAGAGTTCGGATCCGAGAGCTACCACCTTCAGTCAGATGTTTTCTCCACTCCCGACCTCCTGGTGTCGCAGATTTTGTCCGGGAATATCGATGTAGCCACAGTTCCGACAAACCTGGCCTCGGTGTTGTACAACCGTGAGGCCGAGCTGCAGTTGGCGGGGATCGTCGGCACCGGTGTGTTGTACCTTATTGCGGACGCACCGCTCGACTGGGACGATCTGCGAGGGCGAACGGTGTACACCATCGCCCGTGGAGCAACCCCGGATATTCTGTTTCGCGCTCTTGCAACCGCGGCGGGCCTGGTGCCAGGAGTAGATTTCCAACTGGAGTATGCTGCGGATCAGGTGGAACTGGCTCAGAGTCTCATTGCGGGCCGCCGGACTCTGGCGGTACTGCCAGAACCCTTTGTAACCCGGGTCACCGCGGCGTCGTCCGAACTACAGCCAGCACTGAACCTGCAACGAGAGTGGACACGCTTCTTTGGGTCGGAGCTTAGTGATGATGGTCTCGGCAACGAGGCGGGACTATCCGGCCGGGCTTCTGCGCGAGGATATCCCATGACCGCACTTGTGGTAACAAAGAGTTTTGCGAATGAGCATCCTGCAGGTCTTGCCGCTCTCATAGACAGGTACAAGAAAGGCCTTGCTGCCTATGCAGCGGAGCCGGAGGCTACCTCGGCCGTCGCGGCTGCTATGGAGTTGGGTCTTGATGCGGAGACAATACAAGCTGCTCTACCTCGGTTGAACATGACCTGGATTCCAGCCGCCGAGGCTCGTAGCGAGGTGGAGGTCTTCCTGGGGGTCTTGGCCCGCGAGAACCCAGCGAGCATTGGTGGTCGCGTTCCTGAAGCCGAGTTCTTTCTCTACGGCTCTGAGTAAGGCGGCAGATGAACAGGTCTTTGTCATTGCTGCGCAGCGCGGCCCCTGTGCTGGGAGTAGCCTTTGCGCTGCTGATCTGGGGGCTGCTCGCCCGCATTGTTGGGCGGGCTATCCTTCTGCCCGGGCCGCTTGAGACCCTTCAAACTCTTTACGAGATAGTTCGGGGCCCGGGCTTTGCAGCGGTTGTGGCTGCAACGCTAGGCCGATGGGGAGCCGCGCTCCTCCTTGCTGTGCCGGTTGCAGTTCTGACCGGAACTGTCGCGGGGCTCAGCGGCACTGGCGCGGAGTTTCTCCGTCCGTTGGTTTCTGCGGCGCGGGCTACGCCGGTAATCTCGGTCATACTCATTGCGCTTATCTGGTTGCCTGTTCCCCAGGTTCCGGTGCTTGTGGGCTTTGTGGTGGGATACCCACTCCTGCACCAAGGCATTGCCGACGGGCTGCGTGCAGTTGATCCGGAGTTACGGGAGCTCGCTCGGGCGTTTCGTTGGGGTGTTCGCCGCCGAGTTGTGCACCTTGAACTTCCTGGGTCCTGGCCTACTGTTTCCTCGGCCATAGCTGGTGCACTTGGAATGTCCTGGAAGGCGGTGCTTGCTGCTGAGGTCTTAAGCCTGCCAGCCTTTGGAATTGGCAGCATGCTGCAGGAGTCCCGCACCTATCTTGACACGGCGGCTGTCCTGGCCTGGACGCTCATTGCGGTGCTTGCCGCCTACGGATTTGACCTGCTTCTATCGCTTCTTGTTCGCGTTCAGGCTCAGCGGCGGGCAGGTGGGTTTGGGCATGGGCGGAGTGCACCTGGGACATGGACGGGCGCAGCGGCCGAGTTGGGAGCACGAGGGCCACGCCCGACAGAACTGGTCTTCCAGGATGCTTCTTTTGGATTTCCGGATGAAGAGATCCTTAGCTCATTTAATCTCACCGTGAAGCCCGGTGAGGTGTGTGCCCTGCTTGGCCCATCTGGGTGTGGCAAGACAACGCTCATTCGTTTAGCCGCTGGCATCTTGCGTCCAGCCTCCGGGGCAGTCCTGTTGGGCGGCCTGCCGCCACGCCGGGTGCGCCCCGCTCCAGCGGTTGCGTTCCAGGATCCGCGGCTGCTTCCCTGGGAGCCAGCCCGAGTGCAGGTTCATTTGGGCATGCCGGGGCGGCGATCGGCGGGCCGGGCGCATGTGCACCGTCTGCTCAAGGAGTTTGGCTTAGCTCAGGCCTCTGAACGCTACCCGGACGAACTAAGCGGAGGCATGAAAAAGCGGCTCAACGTCGCTCGGGCGGTTGCGCACCCCTCGGGCCTTCTTCTCCTGGACGAGCCGTTTAGTCACCAGGATCCTACAACCCATGCTGAGCTTCTGGCCTTTGCCTCCGGCCTGCTTCAACGTGATCCACGGACTACGCTCCTGGTGACTCACGATCCTCATGAGGCCCTCACCTTAGCCGACCGAGTGGTGGTTCTTTCGGCCGACAGGCCACTGCGAATTGTGGCTGATACCAGTACCACGGGCCTTAGCTCCGCCCAACTACTCCAACTTTTTCCCGCGCCAGACACAACCCCAAAAAATAAGTAGTAAAATATCGGTATAAAATACTTGATTAAAAACCTTGGCTAAGCTACGCTTGTACTGTAACGCTGAACAAACGTCAGGCGCGTGTCGCAGCAGAAGTCCTCTGCGGCCCGTGTTCGTGAGCTTTGGTCAAGGAGGTTAGAGTGCGCAGCGAGTATGTAACGGGAGCTCCATTGTCAACAGAGTTGCTGGAGTTCATTGAGACGCAACGTGAGAAGAAAGGCAACCTGATAGCAATTCTTCACAAGGCGCAGGAAGTGTACGGGTACGTTCCTTGGGACCTTGCAGAGAAACTGAGCGAGGAACTGCGAGTTCCGTTGGCCAAGATTTACGGAGTCCTCACGTTTTATCATTACTTCAAACTGAACAAGCCCGGCAAGAGCACCATCTCGGTTTGCATGGGTACCGCCTGCTACCTCCAGGGAGCTCCCGAGCTCATTGACGAGCTCTCACGCATTGTTGGAGTAGGGGTCGGTGAAACCAGTGAGGACGGTGAGTTTTCCATTGAGTCGGTCAGATGTGTCGGCTGTTGTGGACTTGCTCCGGTTGTCACCATAGACGAAGACACCTTTGGAAAACTGAGCGCCGCGCAGCTGGCCGAGATTCTTGGGCGGTATCGTGCAGCGCACGCCGAGGCGGAGGAGAAAATTGCCGCTGCAGCCGACGCTGCCGGTGTCACGCAGGAGGTGGGCCGTGGCTAAGAAAAGCAGAGAGGAACTGCGCCTGCACCGCGAACAGGTGCGCGCCGAGCTCAAGAAAAACGACAACAACGCCGACCTGATTCAGGTCCTCATTGGGATGGGAACCAGCGGCATAGCCGCAGGCGCACCTGCCGTGCAGGCCGCCCTTATCGAACAGGCAGCCCTGCACGATATTACCAATATTCAGCTGCGTAAGGTTGGCTCG
>PXEI01000285.1 GCA_003564775.1 Spirochaetaceae bacterium | reverse complement strand
TGACCAGCTGGTACGAGAGCCGGATTCAGTTTAATGGTGAAGGATGTTCGGTTGCCAGCAACTGGTTCATCAACGTGGCGATCAAATATTTCACCCCGTGGCGCGGGAAGGGTGCTTCCCCGCCTGGTAAGAAGCACTGCCTGCGCAGCATGGAACTGCCCGTCAATAACCTGAAGGGAAAACAGGTGCCCAAGATATCCAAGGAAAAACAAGGTCACCACGGTTCCAAAAACCAGGCTTCGCCAACGCAGTCCGTCATTCCGGACTCCCGACGCTCTGTGCCTGCTATTGCTTGGTAAATTACTCATGAATCAGCCCTGACTGACAGGGTAACGCCTTTTGCTACCGAGGTCTACGGCTCAGCTGGCTGTGACAAAAACGTGTTCACCGTGCCAACAGCGTCGATCCATGGTGGACATTCTTGAACAAGATCGTCAAATTCAGGAGTATGTTGCAGCGGGTTCAGGAGTATGTTCTAACGTGCGTCTGCAGCGCGTGTACGGAGAAGCTCAGCTCAAGCCACAACTGGAGGCCCAACCAATGAACGAACACTTTGAAACCGAGGCAATCCGCGGTCAGATTGAACGCAGCGCGCACCGCGAGCACGCTGTGCCGGTGTATCTCACCTCGAGTTATGTTTTCGAATCTGCCGAGCATGCGCGGGCCCTGTTTGCCGACGAGGTTGAGGGTGCAATTTACTCGCGCTACAGCAACCCAAATGTTGATGAGTTCATCCAAAAGCTGGCGAAGCTGGAGGGGTGTGAGACGGGCGTGGCGACCGCAAGCGGAATGGCGGCAATGTTTGCGGGCCTGGCCAGTTTCCTGAATGCCGGGGATCACGTGGTGGCCTCGCGCGCACTCTTTGGGTCAACGCATCAGATTCTTACCCAGATTCTCCCGCGCTGGGGAATTGAGCATACCTACGTGGATCCGAGTGATCATGCCGGTTGGAAGGCGGCCATAAAGCCCAACACAAAAATGCTCATGGCAGAGACGCCCTCGAACCCGGGACTGGCGCTGGTAGATCTTGCGTTTCTTGGTGAGCTGGCAAAGGAGCAAGAGCTGCTCTTGAACATAGATAACTGTTTTGCCACCCCTTACCTGCAGAACCCTGCACGGTATGGGGCGAGTATCGTTACCCACTCGGCTACAAAGTTCATGGACGGACAAGGCCGAGTGCTGGGGGGTGCGGTGCTGGGAAGTCGTGAGGTCATAGACAAGGTGAAGTTCTTTGCCCGTCAGACCGGGCCTTCCATGTCGCCCTTTAACGCCTGGGTGCTCTCCAAAAGCCTGGAGACGCTTGCGGTTCGCATGGAGCGGCACTGCGAAAACGCCCTTGCGCTCGCCCGGCACCTGGAGGGGCACCCGAAGCTGAGCGCGGTGAACTACCCATTTTTGGAGAGCCATCCTCAACTGGAGCTTGCAAAACGGCAGATGCGTCATGGCGGAGGCATTGTCACCCTGGAACTCGCCGGGGGCTATCACGCCGGAACACAGTTTCTTGATGCCTTAAAAATGATAACCCTTAGTTCCAATCTCGGAGACAGTCGTAGTATTGCAACACATCCGGCTTCCACAACCCATTCTAAACTCAGTGATGCAGAACGGGCAGCGGTCAACATTACCCCGGGACTTGTGCGCATCTCTGTTGGGCTGGAAACGGTGGGGGATATCATTGCCGACATCGATCAGGCACTGGAACACGCTGGCTGAACTCAGGCTGCTTAATCCAGGCCCAGCACTTGAGGTAGCAGATCCGCAGCCGTGCCGCGAAGCGACAGATGCACCAAGGTCGAGAGCGGTGTTTCCTCAGGGTTAATCTCCACCACGGTTGCTCCTGACTCGAGGGCCGTCTGCGGCACCATTGCGGCCGGGTACACCACCGCTGAGGTTCCAACGCACAAAAAAAGGTCGGCTTGCTCGGCAGCAGTGAAAGCGCGGGCAATTCCGGCTTCGGGCAGGTTCTCTCCAAACCAGACAACATCCGGGCGCAGGTAGTCTCCACATTCTGGACACCGTGGAACCGTATCCGCTGCGGAGGTGATCACCTCAATCTCGTCCCGCCTGGAGTATGAGACGCATCTGGCGAAACAGCGCACCCTCAGTATGTTCCCATGAATCTCAATGAGGTTTTTGCTTCCCGCGCGTGCATGCAAGCCGTCGACGTTCTGCGTAATGAGGGTGAAGCTTGGCACACGGGCTTCCCAACGAGACAAGGCGATATGGCCCGCATTCGGTGCGGCCGCGTGAACCGCGGCTCGCCGTTCGGCATACCACCTCCAGACCGTCTCTGGATCACGTCGGAAGGCTTCTTCCGTCGCCAAGTCCTCCGGACGGAACCTGCTCCAGTATCCGGTCTGGGCGTCACGAAAGGTTGGGATGCCACTTTCCGCAGAGATTCCGGCGCCGGTGAGTACCGCTACTCGCGCAGACTCCTGTACAAGCTGCTGCATGCGTTTGATCTGCTGATTGGTTGTTGCATCTGGGTACTGCATATCATTTTCCTACCATAACCGGGCGAGCATGAAAACTCCCACTGCAATAAGAAAAAGGTTAATGATCCGGTGAAAGCTTTGGTACGGAACACGGCGGTTGACGCGCCGTCCAACCAGAATAGCAACGAGTACCCCCGGCATACTGAGCAGGAACAGGCGGAGCATCTCGGCCGTCCACAAGCCGCTCAGACCGTGACCAACAATGACAAGGAGTCCGGTGGGAACAAAAAAGGACTGCAGCGTGGCACGAAAGTCCTTGGGCGACCAGCGGCGCAAACCGGCATACACCACAACCGGCGGCCCGGAGATATTGAACGCGGCGCCCGCCATTCCGGCGATCGCGCCAATTCCAAACGCGGGCCATTGCACACGCAGATGCGGCAGGTTGGGCCGCGCCAGGCTGTAACCGGCGTACGCGATAATGAGCAGCGCAACAATTCCTACCCCAAGCCGTTGCGGAACAGTATTGAGTATGAACAGCCCCAGTGGAATGCCGACGAGCGCCCCCAGGTTGAGCCGCCAGGCGTCCGAGAAGCGGACATCGCGCAGGCTGCCACCCAGAATGACTAGTCCTGCAGACATGCTGACCAGGGCGACAAGCGGGGTCGCAACTCTCAGATCCATGACCAGCACCAGCAGCGGCATGGCCACCAGCGCATTGCCAAAGCCAATCGAGGAACGCACGAACTCCGCAATGAAAAAAATAACCACCACTGCAATTAATGACGACATAGTTCCCTGGCCCTAACGAGGTTTGCTTACCAACTCAGTGGCAGTATAACGCAGAAAGGGGTGGTATATGGTACAATTGGGCCGTGGCAAAGACCAGACTACGACCCAACATGCTCAAAGAGCTTGAAATAATTTTTGACTCTACGCACGACGCAATTATCGCGGTAGATGCAGACTCCCGCATCACGCTGTTTAACAAGACGGCGGAGCGGCTTACCCGTAAGAGCGCCGATGAGGTCTTAGGGCGACCGGTTGCCGAGGTAATTCCAACAACCCGTCTGCCGGTGGTGCTCCGATCCGGCGAGCCCGAGATCGACTGGAAGCACCCGCTCGGCGAGATCAACATTGTCACCAGCCGTATGCCGATTGTGGACTCAGACGGCTCCATTATCGGAGCCTTTGCCGTCTTTCGAGATGTCACGAGCATGGTGGAGCTGGCCGAGGAGATCACCAACCTCCGCGAAATGCGCATTATGTGGGAAGCCATTTTTCACTCTACGCAGGATGCCATCTCGGTCGTGGACGAACACGGGGTTCACGTATCGGTAAACCCGGCGTACACCAAGGTCACGGGGCTACCTGCCGACCAGATAATTGGCCAGCCGTGCACCGTGGATATTGCCGAGGGCGAGAGCATTCACATGCGGGTGCTTACGACCAAACAGCCTATACACGGGGCACGACTGCGGGTTGGCCCTCATGCTAAGGATGTCCTGGTAGATGCTGCACCGATCATTGTGAAGGGCGAGGTCAAGGGTAGCGTCGGGGTGTTGAAGGATCTCTCCGAGGTTCGGCGCCTGACAAGCGAGTTGAGGCAGGCGCAGCAGATCATTCGCAAGCTTGAGGCCAGGTACAGCTTTGATGACCTGGTTGGTCGTCAGGCAAACTTTCTCCACGCGGTGGAGAAGGCTCGGGTGGCGGCCTCGGCGCCAGCGACGGTCCTGTTGTGTGGCGAAAGCGGCACCGGCAAAGAGATGTTTGCCCACGCAATTCATAACGCAAGTGACCGTGCGGCCGGGCGCTTTGTGCGGGTCAACTGTGCATCGCTCACCGAAGGAGTTCTAGAGAGCGAGCTTTTTGGGTACGAGGATGGCGCCTTTACCGGGGCCCGTAAGGGCGGTCGCATTGGGTTGTTTGAGGAGGCCGACAACGGCACCATCTTTCTAGATGAAGTTGGGCTTATGAGCCTTGATACCCAGGCAAAACTCTTAGGTGTTCTGCAGGAGCAAGAGGTACGGCGGGTCGGTGGCACTAAGAACCGGCCAATTGACGTGCGGGTTATTGCGGCTACCAACTTTGATCTGCTGGAAGCGGTGCACCAGGGCGCGTTTCGTGAAGATCTGTACTATCGACTCAATGTCATTCCGGTTGTGATCCCGCCGCTTCGCGAGCATCCGGAGGACATACCACTTCTGATAGACCACCTCATTGCGCGAATCAACCGGGAGTACGGGCGCGCGGTAGCCGCAATCTCACCACCGGCTCGACGAAGGCTCACTCGTTACCGTTGGCCTGGGAACATCCGCGAGCTTGAGAACGTACTGCGGCGCGCCATTATTAGCCTGAGTCTCTATGAGTCAGTGATTTCCGAGGTGCACCTACCGCAGCTAACCGAAGACTGCGACGAGCTTCCGGCTGTTGGGTGTGTTGAGGAAGGCGAGCTTCCTCCGCTGGCGGTCGTTGTGGCAACAGCCGAGGCAGCTCACATTGCCCGCACACTGCGATCTGTCGGGGGAAGCCGTACCCGTTGTGCCGAGCAGCTGGGGATATCGCTCCGTAGTCTTCAGTACAAGCTCAAGCGTTACCGGATGTAGTTTAAGGGCAGCCGTGCAAAAACTTGCGCGAATGACTGGCGGTTGCGCAATTTTTTGCGCGCATAATCTTGCGCTATTGCCAGATATCACCCTTACAACCGGCCGTGCCTCGGACGCTCAGGCTTCATAACTCTTTCCATCGTAGTGTTTTATGTATTACTTCTCCCCTTTAGCAGCAGCTGGCACGCCAAATGCATGTGATCTGTACGAGGAGTGTGCTCGGCAATGAGTGAACAGTTGCAGGTACTTGCTATTAATCCCGGTTCTACCTCGACCAAGGTTGCGCTTTTTAGCGATGGAGCAGCCTTGTTGGAGACAACCGTGAACCATCCTCACGAGGAACTTGCCCAGTATGAGCATATTGGCGAGCAGCTTTCGCTACGGAAGACGCAGGTGCTTACTGCCGTGTCGAGTGCCGGATATGGGCTTGACGGACTGCATGCGGTTGTAGGACGCGGCGGACTTACTCATCCGGTTCCGGGCGGAACCTATCGTGTATGTGACCGGATGCTTGAGGATCTGCACCAGGGGGTGCTGGGTGAGCATGCCTCCAACCTTGGCGGGCTCATTGCCCGGAGCATTGCCGATCCGCTTGGCATTCCCAGTTTTATTGTAGACCCGGTGGTTGTGGACGAACTTGAGCCCTTGGCTCGCTACTCTGGCATTCCGGAGCTCCCACGAACAAGCATTTTTCACGCCCTCAACCAGAAGGCGGTTGCGCGCAGAGCTGCAGAGACTTTAGGCAAGACCTATGACGACTGCCGTTTTGTGGTTGCTCACCTCGGCGGAGGTATAACTGTTGCCGCACACCGCTTTGGAAGGGTCATAGACGTAAACGACGGGCTTAACGGTGAAGGGCCCTTTAGTCCGGAGCGCAGCGGCGGGCTTGCTGCCTTGAAGATTGTGAAACTCTGCTTTGGGTCCGGAATGACACAGGCTCAGATATCCCGTCGAATAAAGGGCAACGGTGGCCTGGTTGCGTATCTGGGGACGAACGACGGGCGCGATGTGAGCGCACGAATAGATGCTGGTGACCGCGGCGCGGCCGAGGTCTACGAAGCCATGGCCTACCAGGTTGCCAAGGAAGTTGGGGCTATGGCTGCGGTGCTTGAGGGAGTGGTCGACGCCGTTCTCATTACCGGTGGGCTTGCTCATGATCGGCGCGTCTGCAGCTGGATAGAGAAACGCGTAGCGTTTCTGGCGCCGGTGCATTTCTTTCCCGGTGAGTACGAGATGACAGCGCTGGCCGAGGGGGCCTGCCGCGTGCTGAGCGGGAGCGAGACCGCCCGTAGCTATCTGGATGCTTTGGAGGGTGCCTTGTGATCGGCGCAGGAACCGGCACCGGAGGAGATTGCGCCTCCGGAGACAGCACCGGAGCTGTGGGCACCAGAGTATGGATAATCACCGGCCACTATGGCAGCGGGAAAAGTGAGTTTGCGCTGAACTTTGCCTTGAAGATGCGGGCCCAGGGAGCAGAACTTGCGCTCTGCGATATCGATGTAGTGAATCCGTACTTTCGTTCACGTGAGCGGCGTGGGCTTCTGGAGGCTCAGGGCATTCACGTTGTCGGCAATAATCTGGCGGTGGACGAGGGGATAGACCTGCCAGCCGTATCGGCCGAGTTGTATGGGCCACTTGCAGATCCGGCCGTGCACACTGTTATTGATGTCGGGGGTGATCCGGTTGGTGCGCGCCTGCTACGCAGCTTTCGTCGGCTTATTCCGGCCGCCGAAACCGAGGTGTTGTGTGTGGTGAACGCCATGCGACCTGCTACCCAGAGCGCTGACGCGCTCGTGGCTCAAATTCAGGGGATTGAGGCCGCATCGGGCTTGGCGGTAACAGGCCTGATAAACACGACCCACCTTCTTGAATACACGACAGTTGAGCACATTCAGTTAGGGAATGATCTTTGCATTGAGGTTGGCCAGCGTACCGGACTGCCGGTGCGCTTTGTCGGCGCACGTGAGCACCTTGTGCTCAGCCTTCCGGAAGAGATTCAGGGAGAACGAGTTGGAGTTGCAATGCACCTGCGGGACAACTGGATGTTCGCAGGAAAGGAGTTAGGGCATGGCACGAACTAGAGGACAGGTTTCTTTTGACATAGACCGCTGCAAGGGGTGCGAGTTGTGCACCACCGTTTGTCCGGTGGATATCGTGAGTATCGACACTCAGCACATTAACCAACGGGGGTATCACCCAGCGACCGTGACCGCGTCCGACATGGACAAGTGTATTGCCTGCGGAAATTGCGCTCTCATATGCCCGGATCTCGTGATCCGGGTTGAACGGGTGGCTTGAGGAGTACCCAATGAGTAAAACCATGAACAAGGTATTGATGAAGGGCAACGAAGCAATCGCGCAGGCTGCAATCCACGGTGGGTGCAGGTACTTCTTTGGGTACCCAATAACGCCGCAGAACGAGATCCCTGAGTACATGTCACGCGAGATGCCGAAGGTAGGGGGCGTCTTCCTCCAGGCCGAGAGCGAGGTCGCCGCCATCAACATGGTGTACGGAGCGGCTGGCGCGGGGGCGCGGGTTATGACCTCCAGCTCCTCACCCGGAATCGCGCTGAAGCAGGAAGGAATAAGCTACATTGTTGGCAGTGAGGTTCCCTGCGTTATTGTGAATATTTCGCGTGGTGGGCCCGGCCTCGGCGGCATTCAACCGGCCCAGTCCGACTACTACCAGTCCACCCGCGGCGGTGGCAACGGCGACTACAGCTTTATTGTGTTTGCACCGGCCAACATCCAGGAGGCGGCCGACCTCACCGCCGAGGCCTTTGAGATAGCCGACTACTACCGCAACCCGGTCATGATTCTAGGCGACGGCATGATTGGCCAGATGATGGAACCGGTTGTGTTTCGTGATACTCCCAAACGTGAACTCCAGCCCAAGGACTGGGCAACCACTGGCACCGGCGGCGTACGCGCGCCAAACATCATTAACTCGCTGCACCTGCAACCGGCTGATCTGGAAAAGCATAACGAACATCTGCAAGCCAAGTTTCGGCTTATGCGTGAGAACGAGGCGCGTTCCGAAAGCTATAGGACCGACGACGCGGAGTTCGTCTTTGTGGCCTATGGAACATCAGCACGAATTGTACGCAACGTGGTTGATGAGTTGCGTGAACGAGGTGTGAAAGCGGGTCTGATTCGACCAATTACCCTTTGGCCATTTCCGGTGGCCGCGTTCAGCGAGCTGCCGGATACGGTGCGTGGTGTGATGTCGGTAGAGATGAGCTGTGGGCAGATGGTGGACGACGTACGGCTTGCCCTTAACGGCCGGTTTCCTGTGGGTTTCTTTGGGCGTTCAGGCGGTATGGTGCCCTCGCAACACGAGGTGATTGAAGCTTGTCTGGAAATGCTTAAGGAGGTGAAGTAATGCCGGTAGTCTTTGAACGTACCAAGGGCCTGACCGAGAAGGAGTTCCACTTCTGTCCAGGTTGTACCCATGGGGTTATTCACCGTCTGGTAGCAGAGGTGCTT
>PXEI01000412.1 GCA_003564775.1 Spirochaetaceae bacterium | reverse complement strand
GTTCAGCGCGGTTGCCTTGGCAATGATTCTCAAGCGGACGATTGTTGCTCCAATTCAAGAGGCGCAACGTGTGGCGTCCTCACTTGCGGAGGGAGACCTTACAGCCAAGATTGGGGGCGATCTTGTTCGACGAAGCGACGAGGTGGGAGATCTTGCGCGATCGCTCGATGAGATGATAGCTCGAGTAGGTGAGGTGATCTCGTTTATTCTGGACTCGGTAGCCGCCATCAAGGGTGGAAGTCAAGAGCTACGCGCGGTGGCCGACAGTCTCTCCTCGGGTTCAGCTGCTCAAGCATCTGCCGCCGAGGAGGTTGCGTCCTCAATGGAGCAGATGACCACTAACATACAGCTAAATGCCGAGAATGCTGGCAAGACCAACAATCTAGCCAAAGAGTCCTCCAAGAAAGCCGGGGGCGGGCGTGAAGCATTAGATCAAGCCATCAGCAGCATGCAGGACATTACCGAGCGCATTGGTGTTATAGGTGAGATTGCACGTCAAACAAATTTACTCGCTCTGAATGCCGCTATCGAGGCGGCGCGCGCTGGCGATGCCGGGAAAGGATTTGCTGTTGTTGCCGGGGAGGTTCGCAAGCTGGCCGAACGCAGCGGCGACTCGGCCTCCGACATCAATGACCGTGCGGTTGAAGGAAATCGCATAGCACGCACAGCCGGTGAGCTGTTGCAAGAGATCGTGCCTGCAAGTGAGCAGACTGCGGAACTGGTAGAGGAAATCAGCTCATCCACTCGTGATCAGAGCTCCGGTGCAGATCAGATCAATAGAGCAATTCAACAGCTGGAACAGGTTGTTCAACAGAACGCCTCGGCCTCGGAGCAGCTGGCCTCAATGGCGGAGGAGATGTCTTCTCAGGCCGAAGGCCTTGCAGAACGCAGCGCGTTCTTCCGAGTAGGGGCTTCCGATTAGCGACCGGCTCGTGCTGCGGAAACGGTGTTACCCCCGGCGGCTTTTGAGCGATAGAGGGCGCTGTCGGCGAGAACCATCAAAGCATCAAGGGAACAGTCGGCTTCGCTCCGAACGGCAACGCCGACACTGAGGGCAGGTACAAATGGCACGCCCTCCGGAACTAACGAGGAGCGCAGGGCCTCCTGGAGTCGCTCCGCCAGGGATAGTGCGGTATCAAGCGGGGCATCCGGCAACAGGACGGCAAACTCGTCTCCACCGTAGCGGGCAAATATGTCGTTGGCCCGCAGCACCGAGCTACCAACTTCTGCAATGTGTTTGAGCACCCGGTCTCCTGCATCGTGGCCGTAGCTGTCGTTGAGCACCTTGAACGCGTCGATATCAAAGAAGATGAGTGAGCAGGCCCCGTGCTTGGGGGTTCGTTCTGCATAAGCATGCTCAAGTGCACGCCGGTTGACCAGACCTGTGAGGGGATCGGTGTTTGCGTATTCTTTGAGTTTGTCGTGCTCCACAACCTGCGCGGTGGCGTCTACCATGAAGCCATGTATCTCGCTATCATTAAGTGCGGCTTCTGCACGGTCTACCACGGCTGTGACAGATATCCAGATGGAGCCCCCCCCATTTTTCCGCATCTGCACGCGCCTGTCGCGTACCTCGCCCTTTCGCATAAGCTCCTGGAGAAAGATCTGCCGATCTTTGGGGTCTGCATACAATCGCAGAACCGAGGGTAGGGAGATCAACTCCTCCGGAGTGTACTCAAAAAGGCTGGCGCAGTAAGAGTTGCCGTAGGTGAGTTTGCCTGTGACCGTCGTTCTAAAGAAACCTATCGAGACTCGTTCAATGAGTTGCCGGTAAACTCGCTCCCCGGCCAGGCGCTCGGCCTCTGATTGCCGTGCGGTCAAGATTACCTCGTTGAACCGATGGTTGAGTTCCGAGAACTCATCGGCTCTCGTAAAGACTGCACGTAGGCTTTCGTGGCCATCAATTACCTCTCCGAAATAGGCCGCAAGGCGACGTGCCCGTGAGGCAAGACGTACCAATGCAAAGCTGACCGATCCAAAGAGTACAAGAAAAGCAGCTCCCGCAATGAAGAGCATCGGCATGGCCGCCTGATCAAAGGCATGAACCAGGCCGCTGCGAGGGGCTACCACCGCAACACGCCATCCGTTTTCCAGGCGGCGCGTTGTGTGTACAAACAGGTCGATATCGCCCTCGGGGATGACGGCACGTTCATGGTAAGTTGCATTACTGCCTGCGATAGGACTCCCTGCGGCGTCTACCAGGTAGACTGTTGCTACTCGCGGTAGCGGGATATCAGCCAGAGTCTTATCCAACTGATCAAAGGTCATATCCACCGCAAAAACGCCAATGCGCTTACCAGCATCGTCCGATAGAGCAGCCGTTGTGCTGATGATGCGCTTTCCGGTGATGATCTCGTCGTAGGGCTCGGACCACACCGGCGTTCCCGTAGAACTCATGCCCGCCTGATACCAGGGACGTACCCGGGGATCAAAGCCTTCAGGGAGTTCCAGATTAGGGTAGAGCTCAACGGTTCCGTCATTCAAGCCATAATAGATGAAAAAGTACCCATCCAGGACAGCATGTGTTTGTTGCCATTCGGCAAGCAGCTCGGCTGCTTCGGCGTCTCCGCGTATACGCCGCTGAAGAGTTCTGGAGCTTGAGAGCACCTGGACACTGTGGTTCCTTGGAGCGATCCACAGGCGTTCAATCTTGTTTGCCGCCATTCCTGCGACTGCTCGTAGATTGCCTTCTTGCGCCCCAAGGGCAATGCTGCGGGCGGTTGCGTAAGTCAAAAGAACCAGACTGAGCAAAAGAAAGCCCACGATCAGTGGAATCAGAAAGGAGATGAGCAAGGGGCGCGACAGTGTCGGCCTTCCGGGAGTTCGCGTGGCGGAGTAGCCTTCTTTTAATTCGGTTTTGTTCACGGTTATACACACCACAGTAGACGAAGCACGCAGTTCCTGCAAGAGAAAGTTGTCACGAACCTCTCCACCAGCAGCACAATTCCGGTGCCAGGAAAGTTCCGCAACAATCATTCTCCTATGTGCTCCACCGCACGGACTGTTTGTTGGCGTGTGAATAAGTTCTTTTCAGCAGAACGGGAGTTTCGTGAGAAACGGATGCGTTCTGTAACCGTTGAGTGGAGGAGGTATGCATGGAAAGGGAGCCGGTTGAAGGCAGGGTGCAACAATCCGAAGAGCGCCGATCGGAGACGGCCAGGAGAACCACTGGAGACAACAAGGATATTCCCAAGAGTGGTGAGCTTAGAAAAGCCATCGGCAAGGTTCGGTTGGGGCTTTCAGATTTTGAACTAGAAATCGAACAATCCAGATGAACGCAATGGTAGTGCCGACCAAGGCACTCTCGACAGAGGAAAGGAGTTTTGTATGTGGTATTTGATCACCGCACTAGTTGTCGTGATTCTTGTAGTGGTTGTGATTCGGATCATTTGATTCAACTGCTATGGCAAAACGGCCGAGCGCCCAGAAAACTGGGCGCCGGTCTCTCTTTACAGCAAGTTCGGTAGGAACATAACGATCGCTGGGACGTAGGTCACTACGATGAGCACCAGGATCAGCGCAATAATGAAAGGGTAGACTTCCTTGATAAAGGAGCCGATAGGTACTCCTGTTATGGAGCAGGTGGTGAACATCATTGAACCGAAGGGTGGGGTGATACCACCTATCATGATGTTTACGATGAGTATCAGCCCAAAGTGCACCGGATCTACGCCCATCGCCGTGACAACCGGCACCAGGAGCGGTGCAACAATAATCAACACCGCACCGCCTTCAAGAAACATTCCCATGGCGAGCAAGAATATGTTGATTACGACCATCATCATCCATGGCTCGGCCGCAAAATCCATTAACGAGCGTGTCAGGAGAAATGGGATCCTTTCCCAGCTCAGGTAGCGTCCAAAAATTGAGGCCGACACAATGATCAGAATGACCGCGCTGGTGGCGTATACGGTGTTCTTCATGATGATTGGAAAGTGATGCCACTTGAGTTCCTTGTAGAAGAACGCTCCAACCACGGTACAAAAGACCACCGCAATTGCACCTGCTTCGGTGGGAGTAAACACGCCAAAGCGAATACCCAGAATGATTCCAAAGGGCAGAAGCAGCGCCCAAATTGAATGGCGAAGTTGCTTAAACACCTCTCCCGGAGGCGACATCTTCTCACGCACTGGCTGGTAGCGCCGACGCACGGCAATAATGTGCACGGTCACCATCAGCGCAAGCGCCATGAGAACTCCCGGTACGTAGCCACCAATAAACATTCGCGCAACCGAAACCTGCGCAATTAATGCGTAGATGATCAGGTTGATGCCAGGCGGAATAACCGGCGCTATTGATGAAGATGCGGCAGTGATTGCGGTAGAGAAAGCTGCGCTATATCCACGCTTCTCCATCTCGGGAACAAGAATTTTTGACTGCATTGCTGCATCTGCGTTAGCAGAACCGGATATGCCCCCCATCATGGTACTCAGGACAACGTTGACCTGAGCCAAACCGCCTTTCATGTGCCCCGTCAAGACATCGGCCATTTTCATGAGACTGGCGCTGATGCCGGAGAAGTTCATGATCTCACCGACCATGATAAAGAAAGGGACGGCAAGAAGAGGAAAGGACGATGCCGAGGTGATGAATGTCTGCAGAATGAGGTCCGGGGGAGACCCAACATCACCAAAGGTGAAGTAGGCCAGGGCCGCTGCAATCAATGCAAAGGCTATGGGAATGCTCGAGATGTACAACGCCATCACGATAACGATAGGAAAAACTGCCATTGACTATTCCTTTCTTGACCGAGCTGTCATGAGTCCAGTTTCGTAGTTGGAGTGACCGGCGTTTCCGGGACAATGCCCTGAGTTACAATCAGCTTCACGTCTTGGTACAAGAAGTAAACTGCGTGAAGCATGATGAGTCCGAATCCAACCGTGATAGATAGATTGACGTACAGTGCGGGAATATTCAGTACCGGCGTAGTTTTGAGCCGGTTTGCCTGAATCATAAAGACGCTCAGGTAACACACATAGCCGTTGATCGTGATCATCATGAGGTCTATAACAACAACAATAACACGTCGAACGGACTCAGGAAATAAGCGCGTAATGAGATCAATGCCAATATGCATCTTACGTTTGTAGACCGCAGCGGCACCGACAAAAACGCTCCAGATAAATGCCGTGGTGGCGACTTCTTCAACCCAGAAGATACCGCTCCTAAAGCCGTAGCGCATAACAACGTTGAGAATTACAACGGAGACGGTTACGGACAAAAATGCGGCGCTCACGATCTCTTCTGTGTTGAACAGGATGTTGGTAAGGGTTTTCTTCATGTGTCTTATTTCTCACGAAAAACCAGGACGGCGAGCGTGCTGCTCGACGTCCTGGCTTCATTGTTGATAGGGTGAATTGTCCTGCGCCTAGCGCCGCATTGCATCCAGTTCGGCAAACACTGCCTGGAACACACCAGGGGTCATTCCGCTCTGTTCCTGGTACATAGGAGCAAGTCGTGCGCGGAAGGCTTCTCCGTCCACCTCATGGAAGGTTACACCGTGTGACTCAAGCTCGGCTACAACAGCTGCGTGGTTGTCACTCAGGATCTGGGTACCTTCAACAGCACCTTTGAGGAACTCTTCCTCAATGATATTTCTGTAGTTTTCCGGAATTCCATTCCAGACGTCGATGTTAATGTACACACCGCAGGTTCCCAGAATGTGGCGGCTAAGGCCAACGTGGGTCGCGCCGGTTTCGTAGACGCGGTTACCAATGTTGGTGAACTCAGAGCCCTCGAGGCCGTCTACAACACCTTGCTGTACCGCAGAGAGGGTCTCACCCCATGGAAGCGGGTTGGCAATTGCGCCCATGTAGTTGAGGGTGTTGATGTACAGGTCGGTTCCGGGAACACGAATTTGCTTGCCGGACAGATCCTGGGGTGTTGTTACCGGTTCGCGGGTAATAATGTTGCGGAAGCCGTAGATGTAGTCCAGCGTCAGAATCTTAATTCCCTGCTCCTCGGCGCGGGCAATCATGTCCTGAACCAGGTCGGTTTTGGTCAGGGCAACATACTCGTCAAAGCTCTCGTACATCATGGGTGCGTACAGTGCCTTCATGTCCGGCACGTAGTCACCAATAAACGACGGATCCTCAACCGAGATGAAGTTTGCTCCACGCACAACCTGCTCAACGCCTTCCTTGTAGGCCGGAAGCTGTGCCTGGGGGAAGGTCTGAATTTCAATGGCACCGTCGGTGCGCTCATAAATCCGTTCGGCTACCAAATCCATGGACTTGGAGAGCTGCTCAGCAGGGTTGAAGACGTGGCTGAGTCGTAGCACCAGCTTGTAGTCATCTCCTGTTGCGGCTTCTTGACCACCACCTGCGTACACCATTGCCATTGAGACCAGAAGCATGAGTGCCACTAATCCAACAAATCTTACTTGTTTCATCGTTCCTCCTAGTGTATTAGAAAAAAGAATGTTATATTACGGACGTTCTGCTGTCAATGAAAAAAGCTACGGGGTGTATCATGGAGTTCGCGCGGCGACGCCACTGATGCCAATCCGCTTGTGAAGCTCGGTTTTCCAGCGCCCATATCGTTCAAGGAGTTTCGGATCTTCGGTGGGTGAGAACTGCTGCGGCTTCTCCATTGCGTCGCGCCACTGCGCCTCATCCGTCTCTGCGGCAGACGCTGAGTCTGCCGTATCTACTGAATCTGCAGATCTCAAGAGATAGCACAAACCCCGGGCGGTCGCTTCGGTGTACTGCGGACGGTATACCTCACAGCCGCTCAGGTCGGCAAGGCGGTGACACAGGGCGTCACTGTTTGCCAGCCCTCCGGTAATGACAATCCGCTGAACCTGTTCGCCAAGCTCCTCCAGCACCTTCATGTTTTCCAGGAGCAGGAACACAATGCTCTCTGCAATAGCGACGGCCTGCTGAGGTGTGTCGGGTTCTTGACTGCCTTGCGAGACAAAACTGCTAGGGAAGTTGTGAACCCAGTACGGTGCGGCAAGGCCTGAGACCCCGTTCATGAACAATGGCGGGTTGCGTATCGTCTCGAGCCACGTATCCAGGTGCTGTGACCAATCCGGCACCAGGGGCTCAATATACTC
The DNA here is from genome assembly GCA_003564775.1 of Spirochaetaceae bacterium. Lineage (GTDB taxonomy): Bacteria > Spirochaetota > Spirochaetia > DSM-27196 > SLAA01 > SLAA01. Next base: position 1,477 of record PXEI01000412.1, on the reverse strand, counting down.
TACCAGTGCGGAGGCTGCACCGTTAATTGTGCCCTCGAGCACGCGGAGCTCTTTTGTGTTGTCTTGCCACACTACGCTCTGCAGCAGCGGAGAAGCACTGCTGCGAGCAACCGTTGTTGGTTTCTGAATAAATGCGCCGGTGCCGATGTTGACGTATGCTGCATCAAGGTCAAGCGCGCCAGGGGCAAAAATTGCAGCCGACTGGTCACCCGTGCAGACCGTCACCGGAATCTCTCTCTCACCGGTCTTGATGAAGCCGTAGTCGTACCTGCTTGGAACCGAACGGGGCAAAATCTCCTGCGATATCCCAAATAGCGCAAGCAACTCGGGAGACCAGTCCTTACGGTGCAGATCCCACAGGAGGGTGCGAGATGCGTTGGCCGGATCAGCAAGGGCAGGGCAGCCTGAGATCGCGCAGGCAAGCAGGTAACTGGCCATTGGGCCACAACGAAGTGTCCCGGCACGGGCCGCCTCGGCGACTGCGGAATTATGCTTGAGAAACCAGCGCAGCTTGTTGGCGCCATAGTGCGGCGATATCCGCAGACCGGTGGTGGTTGTGATCATTTCCTCATGAGCCCCTGCAATCTGAGTCAGGGTTTCGGCGTCGCGCCGGTCTTGCCAGGAGGCAATTGGAGCAAGGGGGCGGCCAGTAGCGGCGTCCCAGAACGCAACACTCGAGCGCTGCGTCGCAAAACCCGCCGCCACAATATCGTCGGCACGTGATCCTATGAGTCCCATAACCCCCTCAACCGCCTTGGTAACTGAGTCGGCCATCTCTTCGGCGTTGTGCTCGACCTGGTCCGGCTCCGGCCGGCTGGTAGATATGGGAACCGCGAACTCCTCTACCACTCCGCCAAGCGCGTTGAACACAATTGCGCGGGTTGCATGACCACCTTGATCTATTGCCAGATACAGTTTGTCGTGTTTCATGGGAGTTTCCTTAGCTGTGCAAGCGCCTTGTCCGGGTAGTTCGTGATAATGCCGTCCACCCCGGCATCAATCATGCGCTGGATCTCAAGCTCGTCATTGACGGTATAGGTGTTGACCAGAAACCCGTGTTTCTGCGCGGCCTGAACGAATGCGGTATCAAGAAAACCTCGGTGAAGATGCAGTGCGTCCGCCTTGACCGAGCGGGCATAGTTCCACGGATCGAGTAGGCGACCTGCAAGAATAATACCGGTGGTGACCGTGGCATCAATCTCCTTGACCCGCAGGATACTCGGGTGATCAAAGGAAGAGACAATGGTCCGCGCGGAGACTCCGTGACGTTCCATCGCTTCCAGCACCTGCTCTTCTAGTCCTGAGTACGGCACCTGCGCATTTTTGAGTTCGATGTTGATCAGGAGTGTTTGCTCCGCCAGGAAACCCAGCACCTCGTCCAGGTGGGGGATTTTATCCTCGTACACCGTATCGCCTGACCGTGAGCGAGTTCTCATCTGCTGCAGTTCACTCCAGCTTGAGTCCTTTACCCATCCCT
>PXEI01000026.1 GCA_003564775.1 Spirochaetaceae bacterium | reverse complement strand
CTTGTTCGCAGGCTCCATGCAATGCTCGACGAGCTCGAGATCCCACGCTCGCGTATTGAGGCGACCCCCTATACGGTTCTTTTAGCCGAGCGCGCGAATCGGCCCGAAACCGAAAAAAAGCAAGACCACCCCCCAACTTTATGATATGCTCGCGTTCATGAAAACGAGCCTGGAATCGAACCTCCGGCGCATTGCCGAACTCTTGGTAGCTCATGTCGGAACAGATCGTGCCGACAAAGTCATTGTAGTTATGAACCCCGTTGCCGGAGGCCTTGCTCAGGCTATTCGTCGGCGTAAACACATTGCCGCGCTCGAGGCCGTTACGCCAGACCTACCGTCCGGAGGTGCCGCTTTTTCTGCAACTGGAGCGAGCTCCGATAGTTTCACAGACTCAGGTAGCGCCGCATCACAGCCAGCTGATCTTCTGCCATATGAAGTTCAGATTACCAAAGAAGCTGGCCACACCGAGGTACTAGCCGCCGAACTCATGGCCCAAGATCATGGGCGCGACCGTGTTCTGGTGCTGCTGTGTGGTGGTGACGGTACCTATAGCCAGTTCCTAGATGTCTGTTTACGTGCCGGGTCCGAAGTGCTCAAACAGTTTACTTTCATGCGGTTACCGCTTGGGAGTGGTAATGATGGTGCCGATGCACGGGACTTGGTACACGCCACCGAGATTATCGCCAAGACCGGCCAGGTGGTTCCAACCCGTGGCGTGGGGGTTAGCCCGACGGGTTTGGACAAACGGTATGCCTTTAATATCACCTCGGTGGGAATTGACGCCTATGTGACCTACATGACAAACAAACTTCGCAAGCGACTTCCGGGCGACACCTACAAGGTCGTGGCGGATCTTTCTACCTTGTTCTACGACCGAATCTACGGTGTGGGTGAGATGACGGCCAATGTAGAACGTGTCGGCAAGAACCCAACCGAGCAGTTGAGTGGACAGTTCATGTTGTTTGCCGTGGGTGTAAGTGGCTACCGGTGTTACGGAGACCACAAGTGGGTACTTCCAGATGAACACAATGTGTGTGCCATTCGGTTGGACAACATGACGCTCTCGCGTCGGCTGGACCTGAAGAAACGCCTGTATGTGGGTGATCATGTGCATCATGAGAACACCGAGATGCTTGGTGTGCGAAAGGTGACTCTTGAGTATACCCGGCGCATTCCTCTTCAACTCGACGGCGAAGGTATCTGGCTGGGCCCGGAGAACTTCCCTCTCAGTTTTGAGCTCACAGAGCCCATACTATCTATGCTGGTAGACCCAGCAGATTCCGGGCGGTATCTGCAACGTTACAGTTACCTTAGCTAAGCGCGCGCCGGACTCGAGTTGTAGCTTGTGCATGAACGAGTGGATCCAGTCAGAGGAAGTCGTAGTAACGGTGCTCGGTGGCAAATCCGGCAAAACCACGGTCTGCAGCAGTTTGCTCATAACTCTGCCATGCATCACCATAATGCATGAGGAGCATACGCTCCCTGATCTCGGGCTTAAAGTTGGAGATCTCGTCTAACGAGGCGTGAATTCCCCCGTTAAAGAACTGAACATCATGGAAAATCGTTTCGAAATGAAACTCTTCATCCAGTCCGTTAATGAGGTCCGGGTCATACTGAGTGTCGCCGGTATAGAGTACCCGGTTATCAATGACAAGACCGACGCTATAGGAGCTGTCCTTCCAGCTCTCAGCTTGCTCAGGAAAGTGGCGTGTGCGAAATGTTTTCAGGTTTATTTCGCCCAGCTGTATCTCATGGGTGATTCTGGAGGAACCCTTTACCGGAGTGGGGCGCAGAATCCCCCAAAAATCCTCAAAACTAAGCGGGACACCTTCATGGCGCTCGTTCTGTTCACATCCTCCCCGCAAGCTCTGGTTCCAGAGAAGCTTCTGATACTCGGGGGTTATGACGATGTTGGGCTTCTTGCGTGCTACATAACGTGACATGAGCATGGCCTCTTCCAGCCCGCCAATATGGTCGGCGTGTGAGTGGGTGATAAGGTAGTTGGTAATATCGGTGATCGGTACTGCGTGCTGGAACAACACCCCGGGTGTTTTGGTGCCACAGTCCACCAGCAGGTGCGTGTTTCCCTTAATTATGAGTACATTGTTTTGACCTAAGGTCTTTGCGAATGCGCTGCCGCATCCAAGAGTGAAGATGCTCAGGTTGCCGTTGTTGTTCAGTTCAATTCGGCTATTCTTGGGCTTACGTTTTTTCATTGATCCGCTTAAACCATAGTTTTGTACATCACCCAGCTACTGAGGTGATTTTAGTCAAACACTGAAAGAAAATCAAATTTTCGGCAGAACGCTACATCCTACGACCACCTTCTGCACGCCCCTCGAAAACAGTGTTCGTTGTGCGTGGCAGTTTTGTAGATACTATATACCGGCAACCGCGAAAAATCAGCGGGCTCGGTCAATTTGTACTCATGCCGTAGACCTGCATCACCCATCGCGACAATGTTGCGAAAGTCTGCGGTGAGAGGCCTGCTGTAGCTTGTCTTGCTGCGTTCAGTCTGTTGTTCTCCGTAGTCTGGGTCAAGTTGGAACTCCAGACGTGAGAGTGCTAACTCCGCAAGTGATGCAGGCGCCGGGACAGGCGTGTCGTAGTCATTTTCCGGAACCGGCATAAAGTCCCTGTTACGTGAGCCTATCCATCCCTGGTCGCTCCGGAAAGCCTCAATGCGTGTACGCAGCTCACGAAGAAGAGCACGATGGCGACCAGGGTGGTGCTCCTCTAACAGTGAGGTGAACACTGCAAAGGCCGCGTAGTCGTCCAGAAACTCATGCTCAGCTGCATGACCGTTCAGGGAGGAGTGCAGCAATTGTCCTTTGGTATAGTGGGCAGCTATGAGGGCATCATGGAGAGCATCGGCGCGATCAAGCGCGGTATCATCGACTCCGTAACGATATGCAGCCACCAGACCGCACCCAGCCAAGGCATTCCAGGAGGTGACTATTTTTGTGTCGGCAAAGGGCTGCGGTCGAGCTTGGCGGGACTGAAGTAAGGCCTGGGTCAGCTCGGTGTACTGCTTCTCCTCATCTGGGGTTGGGAAACGTTGTAGAACAAGATGGTGCCTGCCCTCGAAATTTCCTCCCGCCTTGAGGTCAAAAAGGGCACGTGCAAGCTCAAGCTGGGGAGCGCTTAAGGCCTCTTGTAGCTCGGACTCGGCCCAAATGTAGGTTGCCCCTTCCTCGTGATTGGTGTCGGCGTCATGCGCGGAAATGAACAGGTTCCCAACGCTGAAACTGCGCTCGAGGCAAGAGAGAATGCCATACGCAACACGCCTGTAGCGTTCTTCTTTGAGCACATGAAAGGCTGCCGAGTAGTTCCAGAGCAGGAGGGCCTGGTCGTACAGCATTTTCTCAAAATGGGGGATTGTCCAGTTGGTGTCGGTACAGTAGCGGAAGAAGCCACCGCCAGGGTGGTCGTGCAGACCGCCTCGGGCCATGGCGTCCAGGGTGCCTTGTAGTACCTTCTGTGACTGTAGATCCTCGTCAATATCCGGTGTATGGAGGAGAAACAAAAGGGTGGTATGAGGCGGGAACTTCTGGCCCGAACCGAAACCACCGGCATCTGAATCATATGCCTGGTGAATTCGCTCTACCAGTTGTGGAACTCCGGACTGTGTCTGTGCCCTGAAATTAGCGCCCTGAAGTGGAAACTCCTGCAGTGTTGAGCGGTTCTCCTGATAATGCGCGTGTACCTTCTTAAGGATATCCACAAATCCTGGCATGCCGTAGCGCGGTTCAACCGCAGCGTAGGTTAAAGCAAAAATGGGCTTAAGGTCAGGGCTCAAGAACACGTTGAGCGGCCAACCGCCCTGACCAGAGAGCGCAACGAGAAACTCCATCATGTACCGGTCGATGTCTGGACGTTCCTCGCGGTCGACCTTGATGGGCACAAAATGCTCGTTCAGGTAACGGGCAACAGCGGCGGAAGAAAAGGTATCGGCGGCCATGACGTGACACCAGTGGCAGGTCGAGTACCCAACCGATACAAACAACGGTCGGTCATGCGCGCGTGCAAATTCAAGGGTCTTGGCATTCCATTCTTGCCAGGCCACCGGGTTCTGCGCGTGCTGTTGGAGATACGGGGATAAAGCCGATTCCATATTGTTGTGCAGAGCAGTCATGTACCTATAGTACTAGAATGGGAATACGTATTCAAACTCCGGCTCATCTGCAGGTGCAATTGAGCTCACGCGGATGCTCGGAATCAAGTAGTCTTCGCGCGTGTGCGGATTGTGATAGGTTATTACATCCAAGGTACCGCTCACATCAACCCAGGTATTTTCTGGCGGAATACGTCCCTGGTCGTAGGTTCCATGAAAACCAAGCATCATGGCGTCCGAGGTGCAACACCACAACATCATGCGAGCAACAATAAACTGGTCGCCTCCAAGGTGCTCCTCACTGTGCACAAACCCGGTCACCCGTATCTCACGACCTATCATTGACTCCATGGCGTCATAAATCTCGTTGTAGTAGGTATAGTAACTCATGTCGTCAAACTCAATCCGCCCGGCGGTAGGGAGATCAGACTGCTGATACAACTCGGCGGTCAGGTACGCGGCCAGGTTGCCCTCCCTCTCGCCCTCACCGGTCTCAGCACTGGCATCCTCACCAACGAGTGACCTACCTGAGGCGGTTGCCGGTTCAAGCTGAGGGGTTTCCAGGAATGCCGCCGAGTCCAGCGGCGTTCCAAATCGAGCTGCGGACAAGGGGCTACGGTACTCGGCGGCAACCAGGCTAAACAAAAGTGGAAGAATCAGTACCGGGAGTCCGGTGCGTGGACTGAACGCGTTGCCCCTGACCAGCGCTCGCACCTGCAGTCCAGCAGCACCCAGCAGAAACAGGGCTGATGTTGCGACAAGCGGAAGGAATCGAGCCTCAATAAAATGTGCAGCACGTCCCGAAACAAGGAGCCCGATCATTACCACAGCGTACATGAACAATGCCAGCGCAAAAGCGTAGGCCGATACACTATTCTTCTGAAGGTCTAAGCTGCTCATAACGACACCAGTCCTGCGGCCGGGATACTGAGTAGCAACATCACAAAAACGAGAAGCACTACTACTACGACAGTGTAAACCCTACCATAAGAGTCGTACAAGTCCCGTAGTTCACGGCCGTGGAGCACCAGACCCAGACCCAGATAGACCGAGACCGCAACCGCTGGAAAACGGCCAACGAACAATGGTGCAATGGCGGCATGCACTCCCCGAGGCACCGGAAAAAGCAGCCAGAAAGCTGCCAACACCAGCGATGCTGGAACTGGGTTACGATACAGATAGGTCGATATCTGAACAGGCAGAAAGTTATGGAGTGCTGCGGCAAACAAACCCGCAATGGCCAGTGCTCGCAACCCTTCAAAGCTCTCTTCCAGCACCAGGTGGCTGAGCGGCGTTGGGGCCGGTGGCGTGTTCTCACTGTCGGCGGAACTGGTGGCTGTCTGTCCCGCGTCCGTAAGCAAGCGTGGGTGCCCTTGCAACCCAACAATGCGGATAGCAAGTGCGGTCAGCACAGCGGCAATGGGCGCAAAAACCAGGGCGCCATAGGCGGGGGCGGGGCGTGCACTAAACATAAGTAAAACCGCAACAATTGAAACCGGGTGCAAAACCCCAAGCATGAGTCGGTTGGGCATGGCCGGGGCGCGGTCTGGGTGCGTGGCAAGGTACATCTTGAAAAGAGGCGATACTACTGCAGCGGCTGCAACAAAGGGCATACCTCGCAAGATCGATCCCAGGTACCGGGCGCCAAACGCAACGAAAGGCCTGAACTGCAGCGGTACCTGGAATACAAATACCGCAAGAAAAGCTATTGCCAGCAAAAGATAGATGACTGCAACAAGGAACACCGTGTTTCGCATGGAACCGGTGCGGGTATTAACTGTAGATTTACTCACTGCGGTTGAGCCTACGGTGCGCGCAGGGCACTGTCAAGGCGCCCGTGCCTGCCCGGCCTCCTGCCAAACTACCAAACTGACCGACTACCAAACTGACCGACTGACAGACAGTCTGACAGACAGTCTGACAGACTGGGGTGCTCGGCGTTGGCGCTCGATTCGGGTTTATGGTAGATTACTAACGGTCGGGAGAGAACATTGACACAATTAAATGAGGAGTTACCCCACTATGCAGTTTCCCATCGACACCAGCAACTACCAGCGCGTATCGCTGACCCCCAACTTTGCAGCGCTTACGGCGGATATAAAACGGCAGCTTGAGACCAACATCGGCATTATGCGAGACAGCATTGTATTTCTCACTGCGGTTGCGGGCAAAAGAGGCCTGGGAGGACACAGCGGCGGACCATACGACATTGTACCGGAGGTATTGATCTGGGACGCGTTTGTCGCGGGGAGCAGCGCCTTCTATCCGGTCTGCTTTGATGAAGCAGGGCACCGAGTTGCCATACAGTACGCGATGTCTGCATTCAGTGGGCGAATGCCGTTTGAGAAATTGTTGCATTACCGAGAGGCCGGTGAAGGTCTGTACGGACATCCTGAACGCGATCCTGAGCTTGGAATAGAGTTCAGCTCCGGCCGCTTAGGACACATCTGGCCAATGGCAAACGGCATTGCACGGGCCAATCCTAGTCAACGTGTGTTCGTATTTGGGAGTGACGGCTCACAGCAAGAGGGTAATGATGCAGAGGCAGCACGGCTTGCGGTGGCGCTGGGCCTGAACGTGAAACTTATGATTGACGACAACGACGTTACTATTGCTGGCCACCCGTCACACTATCTCCCCGGGTATAGTGTTGAGCAAACTCTTCGTGGCCACGGTCTCAGTGTTGAGGTTGGCGACGGTGAGGATCTTGTTGGGCTCTTTGAACGAATGTGTCGAGCGGTTGCCACGCCCGGCCCGGTGGCTGTAATTAACCGGCGCCCTATGGCGCCCGGAATTGCAGGGCTTGAAGGCAGCCCCAAGGGACACGACGTCATTTCATACGATATCGCCTGTGACTACCTGAAAACTCGCGGACAGACCGAAGCACTGCGCTACCTGGAACAGTTGGATAAGCCTGAGACTTCCGCCACCTATCTGGGCGTATCCGCTAAGTTTGGGAGCAACCGCAACACCTTTGGAACCGCACTTGCCGAGGTGCTTGCGGAGCTGCCGGAAGATGAACGCTCCCGAGACTTCATGGTTATTGACAACGACCTGGAAGGTTCAACCGGCATTGCCGTCCTTCGAGAAAAGTTCCCAGAGATCTATGTCGCTGGCGGTATCATGGAACGGGGCAACTACTCGGCCGCGGCTGGCTTTGGTTTTGAGGAAGGTCGCCACGGGGTGTATGCTACCTTTTCTGCATTTTTGGAAATGGTCACCTCCGAGATCACTATGGCTCGCCTCAACGAAAGCAACGTCCTGGCACATTTCTCACACGCCGGTGTTGACGACATGGCCGATAACACCTGCCATTACGGGGCAAATATCTTCTTTGCAGACAACGGTCCAGCCGCACTTTCCGAACACACGCGGCTTTACTTTCCTGCCGACATGCACCAAATGCGGGCCGTAGTCGCCTCGGTATATCGCGACAAAGGGCTGCGTTTTGTGTTCTCAACGCGCAGCAAGACTCCGGAGATCCTGGGGAGCGACGGGCGTCCCTTCTACGCAGAGGATTCTGGTTATACCTTCAGGCCCGACCGCGACGAGATAATCCGCGAGGGCAGCGCGGGCTACCTGGTAAGTTACGGTGAAATGCTCTACCGCGCGCTGGATGCGGTAGAACGGCTGCGGGCCGACGGTATCGATGTTGGTCTGGTGAACAAGGTAACCCTCAACGTGCCGGATGAGGAAATGCTGACACGGATCGGTGCTACCGGCTTTGTCGTGGTGGCTGAGTCTCAGCACATACAGACCGGACTCGGTGTCCGCTTTGGCACCTGGTTACTGGAGCGGAATCTGAGCCCTCGCTTTGTACGGCTTGGTGTTTCCAAGGCTGGTGCAGGTGGTCTTGGTGAGCACATGTTTCATCACGGCCTGGATTCGGACTCAATACAAAAACAGGTTCGGGCAGTTCTCTAACCATGCACCTCCTGAAACGCTCCGCACTGCTGACTGCGCTCCTGACACTCCTGCTTTCCTGTGGCAGCGGTCCAGCGGTGCTGGGCCCGCAGGATATCCCAATGCGCGAGAGCCGTAGCGCTGCTACACCCAGCATCGAAAAACTTCTTGAGTACTACGACATGTGTCATGCCGCCTGGCGTGTGCGCGAGAGCTATCGTGACTACCCCTGGAGCATGGAGTACTTCGAGCACGCCGAGACCAACACTCTGGGTTTCACCATGGAGCACGAGGGCAGACTGTATATTGTGTTTCGCGGCTCACAACCGGAAAGAAGTGAGATTGACAGACGAATTAACTTTCAGGTTGCTCGGGTACGAATGGAGCATCTGCGCGAGTATGGAAAGCTACGAGCCCATTACGGCTTCCTCAGCAAGTATGGTGCCGTGCGTGAGGAACTGCTGCGTCGGGTTGCAGAGTCTCGGCCGGAGTTGCCGGTGACGGTAGTCGGACACAGCCAGGGCGGG
>PXEI01000111.1 GCA_003564775.1 Spirochaetaceae bacterium | reverse complement strand
GCGTACAACGCCGACGATCTGCGCCGAAAGCCGGCATTTTGCCCAGTCTTTGGAGCCCGCTGCAGAGACCGGAGTTGTCTGCCTGAACATCGCGGAAGGACGTCATTCCGACCGGCATAACCGGGACAGTTTAGCAAAAGATGCTCAATAATAGCTTCGCGCCGTTTCCGCCGCACCCGGCTTACATGCTTCACGCCTCTCAATGTACGGCCGCGGTCGACTCGGAGGCAATGCCGTATTACTTCTTGACCTCTCAAGGCCAGTCGCGTATATTCTCTAACACAATCGAACATTCTAACACCACGCAACGGATAGAACCGACAGGAGGAACACACATGAAAATAAAGCCGCTTGGTGATCGCGTACTACTCATGATCGAGAAGGAAGAAGAAAAGACCAAGGGTGGTCTCTTCATTCCCGAAACCGCCCAGGAGAAGACTCAGACCGGCGTAATCAAGGCCGTAGGTGACGACACCGAAGCCATCACGGTCAAGGTTGGTGACAAGGTCATGTACGACAAGTACGCCGGAACCAACATCAAGGTTGACGGTGCCGAGCATCTGATCGTTAAGATGCAGGATCTCATCGCAGTGGTAGAGTAAGACTCTATACACAACTTTTTCGAGTGGTTAAACCACAGCAGCCTCCGCATCCGCGGAGGCTTTTTTTGTGCCCTGTCGTTGGGCCGTGCCATAGCGTTTGGCCTTGCCCCCGCTGAAGGTGCATTTCCAGCGAATCACCACTGCGGTTTGGGATCTGGCCTCAAGGGTAGAGGAAGCGCTCAAGTTCCTCAAGCAACCGCTCGCCGGTGTTTTCAATGCACCGAGGAGGCCCCGGAAGCGAGTTAATAAAGACCTTGCCGTAACTTTTGGTCGTGAGCCGAACGTCAGTTATGAACACAACTCCGCGATCATCGCCCCTACGCATGAGACGCCCAAAGCCTTGCTTAAGGCGCATGACCGCAGCTGGTAGCGCCAACTCAAAGAAGGGATTGCGGCCCTGGGCCTTGATGAAGTCCATGCGGGCAAGCAGCACGGGGTCCGTGGGTACACGAAAAGGCAAGCGGCAGATAATGACAAGTTGCAAGGTTTCACCGGGAGCATCGACCCCCTCCCAGAAACTGTCGGTAGCAAAGAGAGCGGTTGCCGGTTCGGCAACAAAACGTCGTAGCAGACGCGACCGCTCGTCATCGCCCTGGCGCATGACCGCGACCCCAATAGCAGCAAGGCGCGGCCTGACCGCGTCGGCCACCCGGCGCAACATGTCGTATGAGGTAAAGAGCACCAAGGCCCGGCCCTCGGAGATCAGCAGCGCATTCGCTACAAACTCAACCAAGTATGGCTCGTACTCCAACGAGTCGGGAGTTGGCGCATCATACGGCATGCCCAGCAGTACATTGGTGTCGTAGCGAAAAGGAGATGGGAACACCCGTAACTGGGTACGTTCATCCCCAACATCCAAACCAACCCGGCCTGCCCAGTAGCTGAAACTCTCACCGACAGTCAGAGTCGCGCTGGTAAAGACCACCGTGCTATATGGCGTGAAGACAGCCTCTTCCATGACCTCACGGATCGAGAGCGGGGTCCGCTGCAACCGTGGCGTCGGGGCCCCGGTTTCACTCCGACGCTGCTCAATCCAGTAGACCGAGGCAGGGTCGTCCTCATGCTCAATGAAGCGCCGACACAATGCGGCGGAGCCTTCAAGCCGTCGAACTGCTCCGCGCAGCTCGTACGCCTCGGTCGAGTCCGCGGCTTCGTCGTTGAGCACCGCGTAGAGATCCCCCAAGAGACCAATAAGATGCAGCAGGTCGTGACGTAGGGTGTCAAGCGCTGGGAAAAGACTGGCGCGATACAACTCCCTCTCTGCTCCCAGCAAACGCAGGTTATAGCGGCCGTTGAGCACCTGTAGCGTGTCGGCGTCGGCCGCGGCAATTGATGTCTCGAGCTGCGAGAGCGCGGACTCAATTCGAGTCAGAGCCTCGTCATTGAGAAACCCGGCCTCCTGTATTCGTATGAGCAAACCTATACGGCGGGTTCGTCGGGTACGCAGCAGACGTGACAGGTTCCGGCGCAACGCGGCCGATGTGTGACTGTCGGAGAAAAAGGAGGTTGCGCTTGCCTCAATGTTGTGAGCTTCGTCAAAAATAATTCGGTGGAAAGGCGGTAACACGGCTGTTCCGTCAAAACCGAGCCCCTGTACGCGTATTGCAAGGTCCGAGAACAACAGGTGGTGGTTCACCACCAGCACCCGCGCTCCGGCTGCCGCCTTTCGTGCCTTTGCCAGGAAACACTTCTCGCGGTGGGAACACCGTAACATAAGGCAACTGTCGGCCTCGGAGCGCAGCTTCATCCAGAGCGACTCCTGCACCATAAACGGTACATCGCTCCGTGACCCATCGGCGCTGTTCTCTGCCCAGGCGCGTATATCTGCCAACTCTTCCTCACCTTCGCCAAAGAGTTCATTTTCCTGGGTGAGCTCCTGGAGGCGGTTCCAGCAGAGATAGTTCCCACGACCTTTCACAAGAACCGCTGGCACCTCCTCCGGTAGCATCCGGTTCACGGCCGGAATGTCTTTTTCTACAAGCTGTTGCTGCAGGTTGATCGTTGCCGTAGAAATCACCACGCGTTCTTCGTTGGTAGCGGCCCACAGCATGGCGGGAATGAGGTAGGCAAAGGACTTCCCCACGCCTGTTCCAGCCTCGGCTGCCGTGAGGTGATCGTCGTTGAAGGCTTCGGCAACCGAGCGCAGCATCTGGATCTGACTGTCACGGCTTTCGTATCCAGGGATTGTCCGTGATGCGGCCCCTCCGGGTTCCAGGTACTCTGCAGCAGTTGTTATGTTTAGGGGGCGTATCTCGGCACGAAGTATTGGCTCAGCAATGACAAAGAGCTCACTCAGGGAGTTGTTGACGATGTAGCTGCCGATGCCTCGGTTCCCAAGCTCAGCCGCCACCGCAAGATCCGGCGCACTCGGTCGTAGTTCCCCCGATGGGTGATTGTGCACCACGACGCTGCCGCGGTCCATGTGTGGATACAACGCAGGAACCGAACTCGGGCCACCACGCGCGGCAATGCTGACGGAGTCTATGACCCCGTTCTCGTCCAGCTCACAGACAGCAAGTACCTCGGCGCCGTCTACCTCATCGATAGCCGCCTTGAGTTTGTCACGAGCATCGGCAGAGATTCGCTCACTAATCTGCATGAGTATGGGCGGTCGACAGTCCTTCAATAAGTGAGATCAGTCGGTTGCGAATAGATTTCCCCACCTCAACCACTTCGGCGTGGTCAAGCTTTGCTGCGCCAAGACCGGCGGCAGCATTTGTCACGCTCGAGAGGCCAATGACCTTCATGCCAAGATAACGCGCAGCGATAGCTTCCGGCACCGTAGACATCCCGACCAGATCTGCTCCAAGGGTCTTGAGCATGCGCACCTCGGCTGGCGTCTCGTAACTCGGCCCTGGAACCGCCGCATACACCCCCTCGGCCAACTCTTCACCGGAAACCGTGCGTGCAAGGCCGCGCAGCCCTGCGTCGTAAACCTCGGTCATGTCCGGAAAACGCGGCCCCAGAGTTTCGTTGTTCGGACCGGTTAAGGGGTTGCTGCCAAGCAAGTTCAGGTGATCCGAGATCAGCACTATATCCCCGGGACGATAGTCCGGGTTAATGGCTCCGGCGGCATTGGTGAGCACCAGAGTTCGCACCCCAATTGCGTGTAAGAGAAAGACCGGGAGCACCAGCTGGTCAAGCGAATACCCCTCGTAGAAGTGGGAACGTCCTGCCATAATTGCTGTCGTCTTTCCAACAGTCAGTGTTCCGCTATGGCCCACGACCCGGGGTTCGGGTAAACCCTTTATATCGCCGTACGCAACGACATCGCCCTCAAACGCCTGCGCGGCCTCCGAAAGACCGGATCCCAGTATCACACCAAAGGAAGGGCTGGCAGCCGTTCGCGTTCGAACCGAGTCACGCGCTGCAGCCACAAGTTCGGCAAAATGTTCTTGCATCAGTATCTCCCTGCTCTCATGATACGTCAAAGCCGGAAGGCGGGGCAAGACACCGTGCGTCTCAGACGACACAGCGCCTTGACAGTGACCGGGCGCCTTACTACCATTGCGCGCAAGAAAAAGTGCCAAGAATTTTAATAAGGATATACCAATGAATCAGATTCCGGTTGCAGTGCTTGGAGCTACGGGAACGGTCGGACAGAAGTTCGTCACGCTCCTTCATAATCATCCCCAGTTTCGAATCACCGAACTTGTGGCCTCGCCGCGAAGTGCCGGGAAGCCGTATCGGGAGGCGTGTAACTGGAAACAACCTGGGCTTATTCCCACTGAGTACGCCACGCTCGTGGTGAAATCAATCGAAGACCCGCTCACTTCCCGCATATTGTTTTCCGGACTGGACAGTTCGGTAGCGGGGGATGCAGAAAGCCGTTACGCCGAGGCTGGCCACGTGGTTATCAGCAACAGCAAGAATCACCGCATGGATCCCGATGTGCCCCTTATTATTCCGGAGATTAACAGTTCGCATTTTGCACTGGTGAGTCGGCAAAAACATAAGGGCGCCCTCATCACAAACTCCAACTGTTCTACAATGTTTCTGGCAATGGCCCTTGCCCCACTGCATGCAGAGTTTGGTATCGAGGCGGTCCAGGTAACCACGCTCCAGGCCATATCAGGGGCCGGATATCCCGGTGTAGCGTCCATGGATATCATGGGAAATGTCGTACCGTACATCGGTGATGAAGAAGACAAGCTGGAAACTGAAACCGCGAAGATCCTTGGCAAACTAACTGACACCGGTTTGGAGTTCGCCGAGTTCACGGTGAGCGCCACCTGTACCCGCGTGCCGGTGTTTGATGGGCATACAGAGTCGGTTTCTATCAAGTTCAAACGCACGCCGAGTGTCGCAGAGGTAAAGCAGTGTTTGACACGCTTCCGTGGCCCTGCTGAACTGCAAGATCTGCATTCGGCTCCCGCACAGCCTATTGTCGTTCTTGAAGAGAACGACCGGCCCCAACCATTGCGTGATCTCTGGCTTGAGAATGGAATGGCAACCGTTGTCGGTCGAGTTAGAGAATGCCCGGTCATGGATGTGAAGATGGTACTTCTTGGACACAATACTGTACGAGGTGCCGCTGGTGCGGCCATTCTCAACGCCGAAGCCTTCGTCAAACTCGGGTACCTTAACTCATGATTGTTCTCAAGTTCGGAGGCAGCTCGGTCCGCGATGCACACTGGATAACGCGAGTCGTGGACATAGCGTCCGACCGCATTGATCAGGCGCCGGTGCTCGTCAGTTCAGCCATGGGAAAGACCACGGATCGGTTGCTGGGCATTGCCGCATCTGCAGCTGCGGGTGATTCCACACACGCTGAGCATGAGATTACCGGCCTTGAGCAGCTCCACACCGAAGCGGCGGAGCAGCTGACCTCCGGGCGCGAGCACGAACGCGTCTCCGCGCGCCTGACGACCCTCTTTGGTGAACTCCGAAGCCTGGTAAACGGACTTGTACTGATCAAGGAATGCACACCGCGTACCCAGGACGCTATTCTTGCCTTTGGGGAACTTCTTTCGACAACCGTCATTGCGGCCGCTGCACGTGAACGAGGCATCGACTGCCGCCTCCTTGACAGTCGAGAGTTCATCCGCACCGACGAGAACTTCACGGAGGCAGTACCGGATTTCGCGGCCACTGACGACTTGATCCGTCGCCTGGTACCCGCTGAGTCTGGGAAGCTGCTGGTGGCGCAGGGCTTTATTGCAGCTACTGAGAAAGGTGTAACGACAACCCTTGGACGTGGGGGTTCGGACTGGAGCGCCACCATTATTGGCGGTGCGCTCGGTGCAGACGAGGTGCAAATTTGGACCGATGTCGACGGCATCATGACTGCAGACCCACGCATTATTGAGGGAGCCATGACGGTTCCAGCAATCAGTTACGAGGAGGCAGCCGAGCTTGCCTACTTCGGAGCCAAGGTGGTACACCCCTCCACCATTCAACCGGCCATTCGCCGCCGTATCCCTGTGTGGGTTAAAAACACCGGCAACCCGGAACTGCCGGGCACCCGCATCTCGGAGCTCAGCGAGCGGCAGGGCCTTGCCGCGCTGGCCTCGAAAAAAGGCATTACAATTATCACGGTTGCCAGTTCACGCATGCTCAATGCTCACGGTTTCATGAGTAGAATTTTTTCGGTCTTTGCTGAGCACCGGATATCGGTAGACCTTGTAACTACTTCGGAGGTAACGATCTCTACCACGGTAGAGGGCCGGATCGACTTAGGGCCAGTAATTCAAGACCTTGAGCAGTATGGTACAGTCTCGGTAGAGTCCGGCAAGGCAATTGTTTCGCTGGTCGGCCGCAGCCTCTGGCGCACCGGTAGTTTCACCGCACGAGTGTTTTCGGCACTCTCGAATATATCGGTCCGCATGATCTCTCTCGGCTCTTCCGATATCAATCTCTCACTCGTAGTAAACGAAGGAGATGCAGACCGGGCGGTGCGGGCCCTCCATGACGAGTTTTTCTCGGCGAGTGCAAGCGTTGCGGCCGCTACTGCTCTTCCCCAAGAGGACAGAACGTGATCTCTCAGCTTGAGTCGTTTATTCGGCGGGTGGTGAACGAGTACGAGCACGGCAACAGTTACAGTGGAACAACACAGGATGCTGACTATCTTCGAGCAATGGAAGAACTTGAGGCCTTCATTCGCGGAGATGAGCTCCCACCGGCTGGCCGCCCTGCGGAGTCTACCCCCGCATACCTCGATGCCGACTACCGCGCGCTTGAGGTGCCGCCGGGAGCCCCCTTCCATGAGGTCGCCTCGGCATATAAGCGCCTCGCTCATCGCTACCATCCGGATCGCTGGGCATCGGTCTCGGAGGAGAAGCTACGCACGGCTACAGAGATATTCACTCGCATCTCATCGTCATTCAGCAGAATCAAAGACTACGAGACTCGGCGTTAGAGCTCCTCGCCCTTTGCTGCGGATAGATCGGATAGATCCGAATCCAGCCCGTATTCACCAAGCTTTCGATGGAGCGTCTTGCGACCAATTCCCAGGACACCGGCAGTCTTACTTTTGTTCCCATTATTTGCGCTAAGGGTGCTGCGGATAATTTCCTGTTCCGCCTCCGCAAGGCTCGAGCCCACCGCGATTCGAATAACATCGTTGTCGGAATCCTGCACTACACCGGGTGGCAAGTCGTCCGGCTGAATAATGCTACCCTTACACATGACGACTGCGCTCTCAATAGTGTTGCGCAGCTCACGAATGTTTCCCGGCCAGGAGTGGTTATACAGCATGGAGCGCGCCTTAGAATCAATACCCTCTACAGGCTTAGCGTTCTCGGCCGCAAACTCCTTGATAAAGGCGGCAATCAGAAGCGGAATATCTTCCTTGCGTTCCCGCAGGGGAGGAATATGGATATTCACGACATTGAGTCGATAGTACAAGTCCTCACGAAACCGTCCGTTCTCAATCTCTGCTTTCAGATCTTTATTGGTGGCTGCAACCACGCGTGCATCGACTACGATTGTCTCCTCACCACCAACCCGTTCAAAGCGCTTTTCCTGCAAGACCCGAAGAATTTTTACCTGTACATTCGGATTAATCTCGCCGATCTCATCCAGGAAGATCGTACCCATGTGGGCCAACTCAAAGCGCCCTCGTTTACGTGAGACCGCCCCGGTAAATGAGCCTTTCTCATGGCCAAACAGCTCACTTTCCAACAGGCTTTCGGATAAGGCTGCACAGTGCACCTTCACCAACGGTTTCTCTTTGCGCCCCGACAGATTGTGAATGGCATCGGCAATGAGTTCCTTGCCTACGCCACTTTCGCCGGTGATCAGCACCGAAGCTTTCGTAGGGGCAACCTGATTGACGACCTCGAATACCTGCTTGAGTTCGGTACTCTTTCCAATGATGTTGGAGAAGTTTCGATGTTTGTTGAGTTCGTCTTGCAGAGCGCGGTGCTGTAACACCAGTTCCCGGGTAGAAAGCGCGCGGCGCACGAGTAAGGACAACCGATCCAAGTTCACCGGTTTTGTGAGGAAATCAAACGCGCCGTCACGCATTGCCTGAACCGCGGTTTCAATGGTGCCGTGTCCAGTAAGAATGATCACTTGCACGGTGGGATAGGAGTCTACAACCCGCTTAAGAAGCTCCTCACCGGAAAGACGTGGCATTCGCAGGTCAGTGATAATGAGGTCTATCTCCTCATTCTCAATGGTCTCCCACGCCTCCTGTCCATCGGCAGCAAGCAAGATGTTATGGCCATCAAGCTCAAGCGCCTTCCCAAGTCCTTCGCGGATGTTCTTTTCATCATCAACCACGAGAACGTTAAACTTCATCCGTCTGCCTCTTCATGCCAGTCTAGGAGGTGCTGCTCCTTCTGTGGGACACGGAAGGTAATGGTGAAGGTTGTACCTTTGCCTTCCTGCGATACCACCGAGATCTCAGCGTTGTGCTCCCGTAACACCTTGTATACCAGAGTTAGTCCAATACCGGAACCAAAATCTTTGGTAGTGAAGTACGGTTCAAAAATCTTCTCAAGCACCTGGT